>DASXLG010000163.1 GCA_036496425.1 Terriglobia bacterium
GCGCGCCACTGCATGGCGTCTGCTGTCATGGGCTTCATGCGGACGTTCGGCATGGACGAGCCGATGGGCTGCTACGACGACTTTGAGGTCGCAGATGCATTTGTGCTGTGGGGCTCGAACATGGCGGAGATGCACCCGATCCTCTGGAGCCGCGTCACGGATCGCAGACTGAGCGCGCCGCATGTGCGCGTCGCGGTTCTTTCAACATTCGAGCATCGCTCGTTTGATCTTGCCGACATTCCGATGGTCTTCACGCCGCAAACCGATCTTGCGATTCTCAATGCCATCGCCAACCACATCATCACGACCAATCGCGTCAACAAGGACTTCGTCGACAAGCATACTATCTTCAAACGCGGCCAGACCGACATCGGTTACGGGTTGCGGCCGGAAAACCCACTGGAAGTGAAGGCGACGGGACGCACGAAAGTGGGCGATGCGACCGACATGACCTTCGAAGACTACGCAAAATTCGTCTCGGAATACACGCTGGAAAAGGCCGCTAAAATGTCCGGCGTTCCCGTCAACAGCCTTCGCCAGCTCGCGGAGCTCTACGCCGACCCGAAGACCAAAGTCGTCAGTTTCTGGACGATGGGATTCAACCAGCACACCCGCGGCGTCTGGTGCAACAACCTCGTCTATAATATTCACCTGCTCACCGGAAAGATTTCCGAGCCGGGCAACAGTCCGTTCTCACTCACCGGTCAGCCGTCGGCTTGCGGTACGGCGCGCGAGGTGGGCACGTTTTCGCACCGGTTGCCCGCCGACATGCTGGTGGCCAACAAGAATCACCGGGACATAGCGGAGAAGATCTGGAAGCTGCCCGAAGGCACGATTTCACCGCAGCCGGGCTACCATGCGGTGCTGCAGAACCGCATGCTGCGCGACGGCAAGCTCAACGCCTACTGGGTGCAGGTCAACAACAACCTCCAGGCTGCCGCCAATGTCAACGAAGAAGGGTATCCGGGCTATCGCAATCCCGAAAACTTCATCGTTGTGTCCGACGCTTACCCGACGGTGACAGCGCAGGCGGCGGATCTGGTCTTGCCGAGCGCCATGTGGGTCGAAAAAGAAGGCGCCTACGGCAATGCGGAAAGGCGAACGCATTTCTGGCACCAGCTGGTGAATGCTCCCGGCGACGCGCGCTCGGATCTCTGGCAACTGATGGAGTTCTCCAAACGGTTCAAGATCGAGGAAGTCTGGCCTGCTGAACTGATCGCCAAGAAGCCCGAGTACAAAGGCAAGACCTTGTTCGATGTCCTGTTCAGAAACGGCGAGGTCGACAAGTTTCCCCTGTCTGACATGGCTGCGGATTTCGAGAATCACGAGTCGAAGGCATTCGGCTTCTACGTGCAAAAGGGATTGTTCGAAGAGTATGCCGGATTCGGCCGGGGTCACGGACACGACCTGGCGCCCTTCGACGCTTACCACGAGGCGCGTGGGCTGCGTTGGCCGGTGGTTGATGGCAAGGAGACGCGCTGGCGCTACCGAGAGGGCCTGGACCCGTATGTAAAGCCCGGCGAGGGAGTCAGATTTTACGGGTTCCCCGATGGCAAGGCACGCATTTTCGCTTTGCCTTACGAGCCACCAGCTGAATTACCGGACGCTACCTTTCCCTACTGGCTTGTCACCGGGCGCGTGCTTGAGCACTGGCATTCCGGCTCAATGACCCGGCGCGTTCCCGAGCTTTACCGGGCCTTTCCGAATGCCGTCTGCTTCATGCACCCCGACGATGCGGCCAAACTCAACATACGGCGTGGCGACGAGGTGAAAGTCGAATCGCGGCGCGGTTTTATCCGGACACGGCTCGAAACGCGCGGACGCGACCGCATGCCGCGCGGTGTCGTATTCGTTCCCTGGTTCGACGAGAGCCAGTTGATCAACAAGGTGACGCTCGACGCCACCGATCCGATATCTTTGCAGACCGATTTCAAGAAATGCGCAGTCCGCATTGAACGCGTGTAGGGGGCCGGATCATGGCAAGCGATCTCCGACTTCTTGCGGCCGCAATACTCACGATCGCGCTGTCGGGCGTGGTCATGGCGCAGACATTTTCCGGCCTGCGCGGCTCGACTCCACTCAATCAGGAAGCGGCACCTCCAGCCCTGACCCCCGAGCAAAACACGTCGGTTCGCGAGCCACGAAATTATCCTGAACAGCCGCCGGTCATTCCGCATTCGACGGAGGGCTATGAAGTCAGTATCAACGCGAACAAGTGCTTATCCTGTCATGCGCGGACGCGTGTCCACGAATCACAAGCGCCCATGGTTAGCATCACCCACTTCATTGATCGCGACGGGCAGTTTTTGGCTTCCATTTCGCCCCGCCGATATTTCTGCACCGAATGCCACGTCCCGCAGCACAATGTGCGGCCGCCGGTAGAAAATGACTTCGTTGACATCGACTCTCTTCTCAAGCGCTCGGCGCCGGGAGCGCCTCGATGACGACCACCGAGGTCCCGCGCCCTTCGTTCTGGCGTCGCGCGCTTTTGTTCGCACGCGAAGTCTGGGGCGTGCTGATTCGACCAAGCTCGATCTTCAGCCTGGGATTTCTGGTGCTCGCCGGCTTCATCGCCGGAATATTTTTCTGGGGTGCCTTCAATACGGCTCTGGAACTCACCAACACGGAGACGTTTTGCACCTCCTGCCACGAAATGCGCACCAACGTGTTTGAGGAGCTGAAAACGACCGTGCACTACAACAATCGATCAGGCGTACGCGCCCACTGTCCCGATTGTCATGTTCCGCACGAATGGACCGACAAAATCGCGCGCAAGATGCAGGCCTCGAAGGAAGTGTGGGGCAAGCTTTTCGGAACCATCAATACGCGCGAGAAATTCCTCGATCATCGCCTCGAACTGGCGGAACATGAATGGGCGCGCATGAAGGCGAACGATTCCCTCGAATGCCGCAATTGCCACAGCGCACAATCGATGGATATCACGCGCCAGAGCCCGCGCGCAGTTGAAGCGCACCAGCGCTTTCTGTTTACCGGTCAG
>DASXLG010000164.1 GCA_036496425.1 Terriglobia bacterium
ATACAGGTAGCCTTGCTGGATCGTACTCTTGCTCAGGATTGAGCTTCCGTCGGTGATGACATTAGAGAACGGATTGTTCACAACCGTGTTCAGGGCGCTTCCCAGAGCCAGGGTTGCAGCCGGGAGCTGGTTGAGCGCAACCGCACCGAATAGATGTACGCCGGCGCTGCCGGCATATGCTGTCGTGATGACAACATTTCCAGGCAGGGAGTGTTGAATGTCGAAAGACCAGTTTTCCTGGTAGGGGAATTGTTCGCTGCGTGGATTCCCCGAGACGCCTTGCCCCAGTTCGATGCTGAGAGGACCGCTTCCCGTGTTGTTCCCGGCTAAAGGCGCAGGGTTGTTCCCATAGACATTCGGCAGACCCGCCGGAAACGGGTTGGAAAGGTTATAGAGCGGCGTGACGCCGTCAGTCGCCGCATTGATTGAAGTGGATTTTCGCGTAAACCCAAACGATGAGGGGTTTGTCTGGTAAGTCGCCGCCGCATGCCAGAAGATCCCGAACCCGCCATGCATCACCGTATGGTTATCGAGGCTGTAGGCGAAACCGAAGCGCGGCTCCCAATGCAGCTTTTCTGGAATCTGCAAGCTTCTGCTCGTGCCATTGAGACCTACAACCCCGACACCGCCGACGAGATTCGGAATCGATGGAACCTGAGAGGCAATGGGAGAGGGACTGCTGGTGTCGAGATAGCTCAATTGGTTGCCTTGCGCGATGTCGCCCGTCTCATAGCTGTACCGCAGACCGTAGTTAAGCGTCAGCTTGCGCGTGACTTTTGCGTTATCCCCGACGAAAAACGCCGCGTAGCCGTGACCGAATTTCACCAATGGAGCGTAACCGCTGGTGATCGTGGCCTGGCCGAGCAGCAGTTCCGCGACTGCATTTCCTGTTGTTGACGTGGGCGAGTTCGCAATCGGTCCGCCGGTAAACGTCTTTGAGGTGTTAACGGTCAGCAGTTGCGGATCCCAGAGTTGGTCGCGATAAACTCTCAAGTCTGTACCGAATTTTACCGAGTGAATACCCTTGACCCACGAAAGAGTGGCGGCATATTGCCAGACCGAGTTGGGGTTGGCCTCTAAAGGCTCCGAATTACCGAGTTGCCCGATTTGACCGGAAACGGATTCTATCTGCGGGGTAAAAGTCGCCGTGTAGCCCGGCGCCGCCGACGCTGGAATGCCGAACTTGGCAGTCCCCTCGGGACTGACAGAGGCGCGAGCCGATTGCATGTGCGCCCAGGAGAAATGGTGATCGAAGACCACGGTCGGTGAGATGATCCACGTATGATCGACCATGATGTTGCGTCCAGGAATATGGTCGTTTGAATTATTCGGCGTATAGCTCGGCGGTCCGAAGACCTGCCCATAGATGATGTAATTGTCGAAGACGTCGAGATGGCCGTATATGCTGTGCTTATCGTTCACTTTGTGATCGATTCGGATGTCTTCGCTGTAGTTGTTGTCCGTGTTCGGAGCAGTCGAGAAAAAGTTGTTCTGATCGCTGCCCCCGACGCCACGTTGATTGGGGAGCGGATACATGGCGAGTAACTTCTGAGCCACGGGATTGAACCGCGCCGGTTCGATAACGTTCAGTTTGCCGTTGTACGACATCGGACAGCGATAACCACCTGCAGTGGTTGCAGTAAACGCACCGTTGGAACAAGTGTACTTCCCGCCGGCCGCGACCTGTTGGAGCGTGCTCGGATCATAGATAGTCAGCAGGGTGCCATTGGTGTTGAATGTCTGGGAGAAATCGCCGGTTCTTTCCAGTGCCGTTGGTACCGTGCTCGTGAAGCCGGCGCCGGGCGTGCTGTCGTTAAGCTGCTCGTAGGAGCCGAAGAAGAAAGTTCGGTTTTTCCCCCTGTAGAGCCCGGGGAAGACGACCGGGCCGCCCACCTGGAATCCATACTGATTTCTCTGGAAATCAGGCTTCGCCTGGCCCGCGGCGTTGGCATTGAAGCCATTGGCATCGAAGACCTGGTTGCGGAAATACTCCCAAGCCCCTCCGTGCAGGGCGTTGGTGCCGGACTTGATCGTAAAGCTCTCAACGCCGCCTGCGGTGTGGCCGAACTCCGGAGAGTAGGCGGAGGTGTAAATCCGGAACTCCCTCACGGCATCCAGGCCGGGAATATCGCCGGCCGCGTGGGTGTCATAGTTGATCGTATTGGCTGCCCCATCGACGATGATTTCCTCCTCGCCGCCCTTCGCTCCATTGATGTAGAAAGTGTTGGTGGTGCTTTGGGTGGTAAGGTTTGTTCCTGCAGTCAGAGAGTTGCTCTGCGTAACGCCGGGGGTAAAGTTGACCTCCTGGAAGGGATTCCGGACATCCAGAGGGATGTTCGCGACCAGAACGGATTCGGTCACCGTGCTCAGGTCGGAGTCCTCCGCTTTAAGTTCAGGCGCCGCGGCAGTCACCGATACGGTCTCCCCGACCACGGCGCCAACCTTCAGCACCGGATTCAGCTCCCCCTTCGAACCCACCTCCAGCGCAATGTCAGACGCGACAAAAGTCGCAAATCCAGCGGCGGTTATGGTCACTTGATAGGTGCCGGAGGTCAACGGCGCTAAAAGGAACACGCCGCTGCCGTCGGTGACAGTATTCAGCGTTACCCCAGTCGAGGTTCTCAACCCGGACACCGAGGCCCCCGGGATCGCGGCTCCGCTGGAATCGAGCACCCGGCCGCCGAGGGACGCGCTTTGCGCGAAAAGGTGCGTACAGAACCCACCGGCCAACAGAAAAACGCCGATCTGAAAACATATCAACATTCGACAGAATCGAGATCGCACTTGGTTACTCCTCTTAAGGTAATTAGTGGTGGATCGCACTGCCATTACGAAAGCGATGACTCCTCACCACGAATAGATTTGCCCCCATGACAAATCGGGTCGCAGGCTCCAATCGGTTGAGCGGAGTATCTCGGGCAAATATGAATGTTCGATTACGGTCTTGTGATTAGTACGTGAGCGACTCGACTATTGGGCAGTCGGATCCAGCGTGTAGTCGCGGGCTAAAGCCCGCGACTACATATTCGGGGAGGCGGATGAACGCGCGACAAAACTGGTTACTGTGCGGGTGTAAAGGCTACGTGGCTGAGCTTCGCATCAATAAATCCCTTCATCGAAGGGTTTATGGAAATGCTAGCGGGCAAAATCTTCATTGGCCTCGACCTTCAATCCCTGACGAAATCGAAGAAGGCCCCGGTTAACGAACGGGTCGGGATCGCGAGGATCAAGTTTGATCGCTTGTGCAAAGTCTGCAAAAGCACCCTCAAGGTCGCCGTTTGCCACTTTCGCAATCGCCCGATTGTTGTACGCCCGGGCATAGAGCGGATCGATTTCGACAGCTTTGTTCATATCGGACAATGCGCCTTGGTAGTCTCCACTGTTCATGCGCAGATTGCCGCGATTGTACCAGGCCAATGTCAGGCCCGGGCGAAGGCTGACCGCCTCGCCGTAATCCGCAATAGCGTTGGCCGTTTTACCCATCCCCTGAAAGGCTTGCCCGCGGCGAAAGAAAGCGGTGGCGGAATCGGGAGCGAATTGAAGGGCGATGGTGTACGCGCCGACGGCGCGAATCAGGTCTCCAGAACTCGCGAACTTTTCTCCCATCTGGACATAGGATTGCGCCGTCTCCTTGACTGATTCGGCCTGTGCGCTGAATGACATAACGAACACCAGCGGCAACGTAAACAGCCAGACAGCAGAACTCCCGGAGCGCCTCATAAAATGACCTGCTGCAATACTCTTACCCAACGGGCGCTCAAAATGGTAGCGATTTGTTACTGGTTTTTAATCATTTTGTAATATTTGTCGTGCGTGATGCGCATCGCTGCCCACTCCGCGCGGAGCGCGCTCCTTATCGCGCTACTCCGGCGCAGGCATCTCTCGTTCGTGGATGATCATCCAATTCATGCCGAATCGATCACGAAGTTGAGCGAATCGTGATGCAAAGAACGTCTCCGACAGCGCCATGAATACTTCGCCGCTGTCGGAGAGCGCCGAAAAGATGCGCTCCGCATCGGCGTCGCTCTCGACGGCGAGTGACAGGTATGCGCTCCGCATCGGCTGAGCATTGGGGATGTCCGCACCCATCAATGTCGTGCCGCCAATCGAGATGGTGGCGTGCAGCACCGCGGCCTTCCATTCCGGCCTGACGTGGCTCTGATCGGGCGACTCACCGTGTGTCATCATCATTCCAATCTTTCCGCCCAGGTGCTTCTCGTAAAAACGAAACGCTTCCGCACACTTGCCGGCAAAATTAACATACGTATTCAGCTTCATTGTTCGACCTCCTGCTTGCAGTCTACTAAACAGAAAATGCGATGGGCTGTCCTGTTTCAAGCAAGCTCTTGAGGCCGCTTAACACCGCCGGCCAGCCATTATTGACTCCCTGGAACGTGTTCGGGTTTTTCTCCAGATCATCCGGCAGCAGGTCCTCGTGAATTAACCGCAGCCGAACCATCGAACCCATTGGTGTCAATTCGTAGGTGACGCGCGACAGTTTCTTGCGCTTCACGGCCAGCTCCGGCCTGTCTTTCGGGTTCCAGGTATAGACCAACTTCTTCAGCAGCTCACACTCCAGGACCTCGCCTGCATGGTCACCGTATTGCTCCATGCTTTTGGGCGGCAGAATCCGAACGCTGCCTCCGACTTTCAATTCAACTTCGATGCGAAAACCGAACCAGTATTTCTCGGTGAAATCTCCACGGGTCAATGCCTGCCACAGCTTTTCGGGCGTGGTGCGAATATAAGTGGCATAGATAAAGGTCTCGTGTTCACCTGTATCTTGCATATCAGTCCTCCAATGATTCCTTTAATTCGGCCAGAGCCTCAAGGCGGCTGCGTTCAAACGGAGCAATCCAGCGTTTGGCGATCTCATGGATCGGCACCGGATTCAAGTAATGCAGCTTTTCACGCCCCTCCCAGACGGTGGCCACAAGGCCGGCTTCCTCGAGTTGAGCCAGATGCTTTGTCACCGCCTGACGCGTCATGAGCATTCCCTCGGAGAGCATGCTCAGGGTTTGCCCGCCTTGCACCCGCAGACGATCGAGCAGCCGTCTGCGGCCTGAATCGGCGAGCGCTTTGAAGACAAGGTTCATAGCCAGGACTGAAGGAGTTTCTTTATGCGCGAGCGCCTTCATGGAGAAACAATATGCAACTCCATGGTTGCATATGTCAAGGTTGCAATACCTTGATATGGACGATCGGGCATCTGATCGACGTGATCGCGATTACTTTGCCGCGCAGCCCGCTGTTTCGGCGGCCATCGGGGAAAACAAGGCTGACCTTCCGCCGTTGAGGCGGATGAAAACGCTCTCCGGGTCGAGGGGCAATGCCGCAACGTTGGCGCAAAATCTGGGCCACACGCCGTTACGCTGCAGATAGTCCTCGACGTTGGACACGTAGAACGCGGTAACCGTCGCGCCGTGATCTTTCAGGAAGGAACCCACCGCGCGCAGTGCCTTGGGCCCTGCGAAATCACCCACGACCGGCACGATCAAATTCCGGGTCTCCATGTTTTTGACGAACGTAAAGCTGTCCTCGGATGCGAGGTAGCTGCGCTCGGCTCCGGTCCCATCCGTCGTTGCCATCAGCGACGCGTAAGTCTCACCGCGGAATCCGCCGTTGATCGAGGACGTGTAGTTGATTGCGGGACCGAATCGGCGGAAGTTCTCGTAGACATACTTGATTCCTTCGAGGTCGCCGGGGCTCAAGCTGAAACGATGCGTTCGGGTGAGGTGATCCGTGATCGACTTCAGGTTGGTGTTGAAAGCCGCCTCGCCGGCGGGTTCGGCGCGCAGGTACGCGCTCATCAGTTCCCTGCCGGTCGATCGAGTGGTCAGGCCCGCGGGCCGTTTCCGATTGAAGAGGCGCGCCGCGAACTCGTCCCGGTTCGCCGATGTCTCGAACAGCGCCTTATACATTAGATGCAGAAGCATGTTGCCGCGGCGTATATCCGTAATGAAGGCGATGCGCGGGCGCATGGCGGCGATGTAAGTAAAATTCTGTTCGGGACCGACGCCAAGATAGACGCCTGAGCCTTTCGGACGCATCGAGAGAGCCGTTGCGGCTGTCGAGAGCCCGTTCTCGTTTGAAAGAAGATTGTCGGTCGAGCCGGAATTCGACTGGAAGTAGCCGTCAGGCTCGGAAATCCGTTCGATGAGCGACCAGAATTCGGTATCCGAAAGCGCGGTGGGCAGCGGGCCGGCCGCTGTGACGCACAGAGTCAGGATGAGAATTCCGGAAATCACCAGAAGACAAAAACGAGTGCCGGAAGGTTGTGAAAACATGCGAAGAGACTAACAGAGAGATTGACGAGTTTACGAAAACGAATTCAAGCATGTAGGCGCGGGCTATAATCACGGTCATGAAAACCAGATTTTGGTGGCTTATCGCTGCACTTGTCATGGTCGCGGCGTGGAATGCAACGGGGACTGACGGGAAGCTCCGCAACTGGCCCGCATACTCGGGTGACAAGGCGAGCACGAAGTATTCCCCGCTCGACCAGATCAACAGGAACAACGCCGGCAAGCTGTCGATCGCCTGGCGGCAATCCGCTGTGCCGGCCGAGCTCAAGGCGATCTGGCCCGACGCCGGCGCGCCCACCAACTGGCAGAACACGCCGATCATGGTCGACGGCCTGCTCTACATGAGTTCGGGCGTCGGCAGCGTTGTCGCGCTGGATGCGGCCACCGGAAAAGTCGTCTGGTTCGACGTTCCGCCGCATGACGCGGGTAAAGCGCCGCTGCGCGGTACATCCATACGAGGCGTTGCATACTGGGCCAACGGCAACGACTCCCGCATCTTCGCGATGAGCGGCGCGAACCTGATCGCGTTGAACGCGAAGACCGGCAAGCGCTATTCCGATTGGGGAACCGACGGTGCGATCGATCTCACGAAGGCCGGATACGACCGGGACGGCGTCACCGGTTATCGCAACAGCAGCGGCCCCATCGTCGTCCGCGACGTCGTGATCGTCGCCGGCGTGCCCTCGCCCGCGACGGATTATCTCAACGAACGGGTGAAGGCGACTAAAGAAGCACCGCCCGACGACGTCCGCGCTTTCGACGCGCGCACCGGCAAACACCTGTGGACCTTCCATGTCGTCCCGCGGTCCGGTGAGTACGGCCAAGACAGCTGGCTCAACGGATCGAATGTCTACTCGGGCAACAGCGGCGCGTGGTCGCTGCTGAGCGCCGACGAAGAGCTCGGCTACGTCTATCTCCCGTTCGAAGAAGCGACCGGCGACTACTTCGGCGGCATGCGTCCCGGCAACAACCTGTTTGCCGAAACCATCGTCTGTCTTGACGCGAAGACGGGCAAGCGGGTGTGGCATTTCCAGACCCTGCATCACGGTCTCTGGGACTACGACCTCCCTGCCGCGCCGATCCTTACCGACATCCGCGTCGGAGGCCGCACGGTCAAGGCGCTCGCGCAAGTCACCAAACAGGCCTACACGTTCGTCCTCGATCGCACCAACGGCAAACCGATCTTCCCGATCGAAGAGCGGCCGGCGCCGCAGGGTGAAGTTCCCGGCGAATGGTATTCGCCGACGCAGCCGGTTCCCAGCAAACCGCCGGCATTCGATCAGCAGGGTGTTTCCGATAAGGATCTCCTCGACTACACCCCGGAGCTGAAAGCGGCGGCGAAAAAGATTGTCGACGAGTACAACTATGGCCCGCTCTACACACCGCCCGAAGTCGCCGGCACGCCGAAAGGCAAGAACGGCACGATCTATGTGCCGGGCACCAACGGCGGCGCGGATTGGGGCGGCGCAGCGTTCGATCCCGAAACGGGCATCCTTTATGTACCGTCGACGCACATGCCGGACGTCGTCGGGCTGGTGCATTCCCAGAATCCCGAGTCGAACCTGCCGTGGGTGAAGCGCACTTGGCCGAAGATGCTCGGGCCGCAAGGGCTGCCGGATCCGTTCAAGCCGCCGTACTCAAAGCTGACGGCCATCGATCTGAACAAAGGTGAAATCCTCTGGTCGGTCGCCAACGGCGCCGGCATCCGGAATCATCCGGCATTCCAGGGCCTGAATCTGCCGGACATCGGCACTCCCGGACGCAACGCCGCCATCGTGACGAAAACCCTCGTGTTCATGGGCCAGGGCAGCGACACCGGCGTCGGCGTGCCTGCCGGATTCGGCGGCAAACTGTTCCACGCGTTCGACAAGAAGACCGGAAAGATCGTCTGGGAAATGGAGCTGCCGGCCGGCATCAGCAACTCTCCGATGACCTACATGGTCAACGGAAAACAGTACATCGTGGTTGCCGTGTCCGGACGCCAATATCCGGGGGAACTCATCGCGCTGGCAATCCCATAAATAAGGAGCGTGGAAGATGTCGGACCAGCTGAGCCGAAAAGCATCGCGAGCAAGGAGCGGCTGAGAGCGAGCGTGGCAAGCATACCCACAACTATTCCGATGGAGAGCAAAAACGCGGCTTCAGAGACGACCTGTAACATGATCTGATTAGCGAGTTCGGAACTCTTCCTTAAAGGAGCGCCCAGTGAGCAAAGCGATCGAAAATCTGCAGGCCGCCCAGCGGCGGGCAATGAATGGCCGCCCGAAAATAGGGGGCTTTCCGTACCTCGCTGAAACCTTGCGCCAGGCTGGGGTAACCCGTAATGTCTGGTTCCTTCCGTCATGCCAGAGTCTTTATTTGACGGAGGATGGGCCGGTCGTGATCCAAGGCGTGCCGCTGGTATCGGGAGCGGTTGAGGTGCCGGAGTTCGATCGGGAGGGGCTGATCACGGCGTTGCGGACCGATCAGGCCGGTAAGAGCACGTTCCCCGAGTTTCTCGAAGCCTCCTGGCGCTCGGGCGTCGTCCGTTATGATGTCGATTTTCAGGCGCGCACCGTCAGTTACTTCGGCTGCAACGGCGAGCAATACGTTGAACGGTATCCCGCAGCTTCTCTCACTTAATCTGCATTTCCGCAATACATCACCGCGTATTTACGCCACCATGTCAAACGGTCTATGCTCGGATGAGGGGTTCGTGAGGTTGACGCATTTCGTATTCGCGGGTTCGAGGCCTGATTGGCAGCGAAGAGTTAGCATCTGCCTGATAGTGATGTGCCTGCTTTTGTCAGGCTGTGTTTTGCGCCGGACGGTTATTCCGCCAAGTCAGCGATTATTGCCGGCCCAAACCCGCAGCTTCAAGGATTTGCTGCAGGATCTCCAGGCTCGAAGTCAGGCCGTAAAAACCTTAAAGGCTGCGAAGGTCTTGTTCCAGCCCTCGAGTGGAGCGCGGAAAAAGGGTGAGCTGACCGAGACTCGCGTGCCGGTCGCCGGATTCATTCTGGTGGACCGGCCGAACGACATTCGGATCCGGCTCAATCTGCCGCTTCTGGGTACCACCGGAGCGGATTTGATTTCGGACGGCCATTTCTTCAAGGTCTGGGTTCCGTTTACCAACAAGCTTTACGAGGGGAACGCGGATGAAGCGATCCAGATCGGCAGTGCCGACCTTCAGCTGCCGCCGCCCAAAGAGATCTCCAATGCGTTGTTTGTCGACATCCGGCCATACCTCGATAACCCAAAATACGTCCTGTTCCCGAAGGAAACCACGAAGGGGACACGCAGCTATTATGTGGTCAGCATCGTCAGTGTCGGCAGCACTGACGAAAGCGTCGAGATTGTCCAGGAAATCTGGATCGATCGAACCGACATGGAGATCGCCCAACAATCGATCTACGGGAAAGGCGGTCAACTATTGACGGAGGCCGAGTTTGCAGGATATTCGATGAGGGGAGACAGCCCCTTTCCGAAAGCCGTCACGATTCACCGCCCCATCGAAGACGTGAACCTGAAAATCACGTTCCAGACACCACCCGAGCTGAACACTCCCCTCGCGGATAATGCTTTTCAGTTAGCTTCAACCGGAGCCGAAGTCGTCCATATGTCCGGCCAGAAGCCGGGACAGTAGACGCGCGAAGTCAGTTTGCGCCCGGCTTTTCCACCTGGGCGATGACCAATCCCTGAAGCGGGGCTTTCACGGATTGCAACTTCAGACCGACGGACTGGAGAGCCGAAGACAACGCCGAGGGCGTCAGCCCGGTGAAGGGGTTTAAAGGGTTTCGGATGGTTGGATCATCCTCAAAAAGGATAGTAGTCCACTTTACTCATGAGTAAAGTGGACTAAGCTCGTCGCCCAGGGGCAATGTCAGAATGGTCAGTCCGCTGATCCGGCTTGCAGCCGGGTACGGGCGTAGTAAATGGCAAATAACAGCAGGAGCGCGCCGACGATGCCATTGGCGAGCGAATCCACTGTCATCAGGCCTCGTGCTCCGAAATGTTTGTATCCGACGCCGTCGAGCCAGGTCATGTAGGCGATCGGCAGGTTCCCGCTCGCGCCAAGCAGCGAGTATGCCGTGCCCGCGGCATGCGTACGCGGCCCGAGAACATCCAACTCCAGAGCTGTGAATGCGGCATACGCGATTCCAGCGGACAACGAATAGCCGATATATCCGCCCGCGTAGGTGAACGGAGTTGCCGGGCCAAAGGCCAGCCAGGCGGAGAATGGCACCGACAGGAGGCCGGCAAGCGCGTATGCGGCGGTCCGGCTGATCCGGTCGCAAATCCAGCCCCCCATCAGGCAACCCAACGCCGAAAGCAGACCGCCCGCGACGCCGGACACAAAAGCGACCTGGGCGTCGGACGCATGGTAGTCCGGCCCGACACTGGAGATGAGATTCGCGACCGCGGCGCTTCCAACAGGAGACAAAAAGAACACCAGACCGATCAGCGTGGCTCGCGAACGCAGCAAGCCCCAGACATCGCGGCTGATGGCTTTAAATAAAGGAATGACGGGCATTCGCTGAGGCCGCGTTTCGACGATGGCCATCGCAGCCAGCGACGGAAGAAATACCATCAGAGCGCCCGCCGCGGCCAGAGCGGGGAGCGGCAGCTTGTCCGCCGCCCAAACCAGCGCGCCCGCGCCGAGCGCCCCGCCCCCCAGATTACCAGCCTGATACCAGCCGCTCGCCCGCCCACGATGCGTGGCATCCAACGCGGTCAGCAACGCGCCGCACGAGGCGGACAACAGCATGGAGACGACATTGCCGCAGAGCAGGAGAATCGTCAGCGCCGTCAAAGACATCGACGGCGCCGCAATGGCGGCAAAAGCGCAAATTCCGGAACCCGCCCCGGCGATCATAATCCAGGTGCGGCGGAGCCATCCCGTATCGACGACCGGCGAATAGAGGAAGTACCAGAAATTCGGGATCGACGAAATCGCGATGACATCCGCGATGCGATCCGGCGTCACGCCGTGCTTGCGCAGAAGAAAAGGGATGAGCACGACAATGACGCCGTTGAATGCGCCGTACGGAATAAAAAGGATTCCGAAAAGCCACGGCGGATTATCCTGCGGGTGCTCGGCTGCTTTCGTCAGGGATGCACTCCCGGCGAGTGAATGTCCACATAGTCCGGCCCGAGACACTTGTGGTGCCCATAATCCGACCACACCTGCTTTTGTCCGTCCGGCATCACCAGTACTTCACCATCCATGATCTGTCCGGAGATGCTCACTTGAGCGGGGCTCTTAAGATGCAGGTCGGGCGGCTCCATGAAGATCGTTCGTTGCGACTCGGTGCCGGACCTCGGCACGTAACCGCACACCTCAACGGTGTCGCCGGCTTTAAGCGCGTCCTTGGCGAAATTCCTTCTGGTGAGCTGCAATGCATTCGGACCGTCCACCACCCAGCGGTGAATCTTTCCATCCTTCGCTTTCTCGTCCACCACAAGATGGCTGTGAGGATTGACACGCTGGAATACGACAACCGTACCCCGCACCCGGACCGCCGTTGTCGTATCGTAACCTCCAAGCGCGTGATGCGCCAGCAGCGAACCCGCCGCCACAAGCATCACCAATGTTCCTGTCGCTGTCATCATCATTCTCTTCATTTCGCACCTCCGAAGGTTATCCTAGTGACCGTTGGAAGCGCTTCCAATGACCGGTAGTGACTCATTTTGAAGTTTGCCCACCCCGTTGAATTCGCCTCGATCCGTGCCATACTGGATTCATGCAAAAGCGGATTAGCAAAAAGAGAGCCATTAAGAAAAGGGCGATCCGTAAGGATTCTAACCAAATCGCCTTTGCCGCAGTACAAAGAACAGCAGAACTCAGTGAAGCCGAACCGCCGGTCAAATTTGATAAGGCGACGATATCTGAGGTCATGAAGCAGTTAGGAGCAAAGGGCGGCAGAATTGGCGGCAAGCGCAGGATGGAAACGATGTCAGATTCTGAGCGTAGAGAACGGGCCACACAGGCGGCCAGGGCAAGATGGGACAAATCTAGGCATTAAGTAAGTGGGTCGACCGAATATAATCCATCGGCACGCTTATCTATCTTCCCCTCCTTGACCAGTTTTGAGAGCGTGTTTTTGATATGGGCTATACTGCGTGATCCAACGGCGGTCATTATTGCTTCTGGAGCGTGTGAGTTAACGGATGCCGCCAGGAACTCCATTATTTCTTCGCTAATTGATTTGTCCCGCGCTGGCGTCTTTGGATTCGATGGATTAGCGGCCTTATTTTTCGTGCCATTCGTTTGTTTCTTTTTACCTTTCTTTTTTGGAGTTTCCGCAACGGCTGGACGAAATCCAGCCGGAGCCCATTCCTTTAGTCCCCAGCCTTCTTTGAATCGTAGTATTTCACCCGAAGATTTCATGCGAAAGATTGCACTGTTAACTAATGCGTCCAGCTTGGAATTGGCTTCTAATCCGCCAGCCTCTAAGGCTTGGGTTATCTCTCGATTAGTTTTCTTTGCGCGAGCCGAAGAGAGATATAGTTTGATTGCTGCCGGAATATTCATTCCTAAGAAAGCACCTACTGGCAGATCTACCGGAAAGCCGCTAACGGGGCCACCACTATCTACTACCTGAGCGGCATTCGAAGATATCTCTCCGGCCGCACCCAGAACTCCAAGCTTCAAGCCTGCTCGAATGCCAATAATGGACTGCTCTAAAGCGACCTTCTTGGCCTCTAGATCGGCGAGAATGGCAGCATAATCAATGCTTGGTTTCTCGGTACTCATATATAGGTTTTCCCCTTTCTCTCGACGGTGCGAATATGGTATGGTTCAAAACGAAATGGGCTGGTTTGGGACGGGGTTTCCCCCGTCCTCGAATCGCCCTTTTTAGGGGCCGAGTCATCTCACTTTGCCCTCTTTCTAGTCAGAACAGATGGGCTCGAATTTTGGTTACGAGCCTAGACTTCGAGCCCATCTTGACTTCCTGGACTTTACCAAACATTAAATCCTCACCGCAATCTTAAAATTGCATCCATTTTCATTAAAAGCGATGTGGACATCGCAGGTCCCTCCGTATTGTCAGCCCAGATTCATTATCTGCTTGCCAATGCTAAAGCGCTTTGGCATGATGTATACATCATGAACAAGCTTGATATTAAATTACGCACTCAAATAATCGGCTGCCTTGTTGAAGGAAACTC
>DASXLG010000165.1 GCA_036496425.1 Terriglobia bacterium
CGTCGCACGGCTTGCAGGTCGTGTCCATGCGGTTGACGTTGAAGCGGGCCGAGTCTTGCGCGCCAAGCGTCAGAGAGAGGCAGAGCAGGCACAGGATGCCGATCAGCAGTTTGGAGCAGGTCATAATCAGCTGATGGTAGCACGTGGAAGAAAAAGGAGCGCTTCGCGGTCATTTCAATCAGGTGCGCCCTGGTGGGCGGGCCTTTTATTAAACTGCTTGACCGAAGAGGCAAGTTACAAGAACGGGGTGGCCTCATTCCCCTCCGTTTTCAAGGAGGGGTGCCCGAGGCATCAAACCGTTAGAAGCCGAGGGCGGGCGCGAAGAACGAGCCCGATAGGGCGAAGCAATAATAGCGGTTAGTAACGAACCGCACAGCGCTCCTTATAACTCTCCGCCTGAGTCAGGCGGGCAGTTTGATGGAATTTACCAACCGCCCCGTCTGCGCCGCTAAGGATCGGGACCATTTTATTAGTGGCGCAGCCACCCCGCCTTGGAAAGGCGGGGAATGGTGCCGCAGCGCTCCTTCTAACCCCGCCGCATTCAAGCAACACTCTTCAAACCTACAGTTTAGTAAAAGGTTGCGCGCAGCAGCGCGCCACCTTATTGAAATGCCCGCGCAGCACCATGCTCAGGTCTCAAACCATCCCGGCGCGCGCTCCTCTTCTACACCGCCCGCAGCAGTGTCTGCGCAAACGGCCATTCGGCGTCAATCCACTGCACTTCGGTCCGGAACCCCGCCTTTTCCGCCATCTTCCCGATCTGTTCCGGCCGGAACTTGTAGCTGCTCTCCGTCCAGATCGTCTCGTCCTTTTTCAGCGAAATCGTGAAGTCCTTGATCGACGCGATCTGATCCACCTTCGCCCTCAGATGCATCTCAATCCGCTGTTCGCTTTCGTTGTATCTCGCCTCGTGCGCAAAGCCCCGGAGACTGAACGTGCCCGCCAGTTCACGGTTGATCCTGCTCAGCAGATTGAAATTGAACGCCGCCGTCAGCCCGATCTCATCGTCATATGCCTGCAGCATCTGCTCGTGCGGCTTGACCAGATCGGCGCTCAGCAGAAAGGCGTCATCCTCATGCAGGCTTTGCCGGACCGACTTCAGGAACTTATCCGCCACGGCGGGCTCGAAATTTCCGATTGAGCTTCCCAGAAACAACACCAGAATCCGGGCGCCCGGAATCCGCATCTGCGAGGCCGCGGTGAGCCCTTCGATGTACGAATGCTCAATCGGCACGACATTCAAATTCTCCAGATGATCCAGATCCCGCTCACACCGCGTCAGCGCGGCTGCCGACACATCGATCGGACAATACGTCAACGCATGGTTCTTCACGAAATGCGGCAGAACCTCCAGCGCTTTCTCACCCGACCCCGAACCCAGCTCCACCACCACCGAGACATTCTCCACACGCGACGGCAGCTCCGCCGCGTGCATCCGCAGCAGCCGCATGTCGGCTCGCGTCAGACCGTATTCCGGTAGAAGGGTGATGGCCTCGAACAGCGCGGTGCCAAGATCATCGTAAAAGTATTTCGAGTACAGCTCCTTCTGCGGAGCCTTGCTCAATCCGGCGCGCACATCCGATTCGAATTCGGTCAGCTCAATGGGATGACCGGGAAGACTTACTGCTCGACGCATCTGAAGCTCGCATAGATATTGGGATAGTAGGGTTGAAACCAGTTCCGGAACGACGATCGAACCAGCGCCGCGGACGTACGGGGCGACGCTCCCTTCAGGACGAAATGCTTCCCGTCAAAAAAATCCGTCGAATATCCGGGATAAAATGAAAACGGCTCGAAACCTTCAAACGGCGCAAACGGCGTGCTCGTCCACTCCCAGCCGTTGCCGACAAGATCGAAGACGCCGAACGCGCTCGGCCGGAAGCTTCCCACATCCATCGGCGTCCAGGATCGAAGGTCGAAGTTGCCGTCATAAAGCACCTGCCCGCGGCCACCGCCAGGCGAGCCGAAGGCCGCGCGATGATACTGGGCCTCGGTCGGAAGCGACTTGTGTTTCCAGCGCGCATACGCCGACGCTTCGGCGTGGCTGACATAGACGGGCCAGGCGGGCGGCAGCGGAAGCTCCGCGAACATCGTCCGGTAGAACCACGCGTCATTCCGCCGGATCCAGAATTTCGGATGAGACGTGCCGGATTGCTGCAACCAGTCCCAGGCCCCGGCAGTCCACAACGCAGCGTCTTCGTATCCGCCCGCCTGAACAAACTCGAGAAATTCGGCGTTCGTCACGTTATAAATGTCCATCGAGAATTCGGCTACGTGCAGCGAGTGCGACTGAAATTCGTTATCCCACCCGAAGCCGGAGCCGTCCTTCAAACCGAGAGTCGTTTCACCTTCGGGAATTGTTGCGCTGCGGGCCTGCCCTATCCCGTTGCCGGTTCCGGCGGGCGTTGGCAGCGCCGCGGCGCCTGCGCGCTTGGTATCGAAATCGAGCCAGTGCAGCATGTAAGCAAGAGTCTCCGCGTGCATGAGGCGATGCTCGATCGCAACGTGTACGATCCGGGCATACGACGGCTCGGTGATATCCGCGCGTTCCACAAGATCATCAACGCCGGCACGGATCTTGTCGCGATAGGAAAAGATCTCTTCGAGCGCCGGCCAATCCGCAGGCTTGTCATCCGGCAGCCTGCCGTTCACCGGATCGATACCAAACGCAAACAACCGGTCGAACCCTGGATTGAACGAAGGCTTGCCAAAGGTCCACACGCCGACCATGTTCCAGTCGAACGCTTCCAGATGTCCGATGTAGAAAATCACCCGATGCCGCTCCGCGATCGGCCGCATGTGCAAAGCATCCGGCGACAGCATCCGGAAAAGCGAGTCGGTTTGTGCCCGCGCGGAAGCGAGTCCCTCTCGAAGTATTTGGCGCGACTGGTTGGATCTCACTCGAGTTTGAGCATAGCATTCCGGGAACGGGTGAAACAATCAGCGCAACAATCCGCGCCCTTCAAGCGGGCCGCCCAAACCTAGCGCTTTCGCCGACTGCAATAGCAGTTGCGCGATGGCATCGGAGCGCGCGGAATCGCGCGGCATGCGAAGAATGCGTTTGTTTTCCGCAAGCAGGCGGGCGGCGGCGCCGGTCACCGCAGGGCAGGCCATGGACGTTCCATCCATTACAGCGTATGTATCGCCGGGGAAGGTCGAGATGACGCCGACGCCTGGCGCGGTCAATGCGATCGCGTCTCCGATATTCGAGAAAGCCGCAACAAAATACCGGGAATCGGAAACGGCATATGGCGCCATTTGATCTCCGGCCTGCGGCGTATCGGATGGATATGTCCCCTTGCGGCCGAGCGCGGACACCGCAATCGATAAAGGATCCGAGGCCGGAAACGTCACCGGCTTCCGGCCGTCGTTCCCCGCCGATACGATCACCAGGCTGCCGGCCGCGCGCGCATCCGCGATCGCCGACTTCGTCGCCTCATCCAGCGCTTCCCCACCCAGGCTCAGGTTGATCAGGTCGCATTGATCCTGCACGGCCGCATCGATCGCCTTCGCAATCGCATAGCTGCCGGCAGCGCTCGATCCTTTGGCATAGACGCGATAACTTCGAAGTTGCACGGCCGGCGCCATCCCCCTCATCCCGTGAGGCGCTGTACCATGGCCGGCGATGATGCCGGCGACGTGCGTGCCGTGACCCTGTCCGTTGTCTCCGAACTCCTCGGGACGTTCGCCGGGAACCGTATTCCTGCCACCCGCGATCGTCAGGTCGCGATGATGCGCCACTCCCGTATCCACCACACCGACCGTTACTCCTGCACCGGCAGCAAGCGGAGCTTCGCCATAAATGAATTTCAATTCGTCCGTGAACGACAGATCGATCGCCTGCAATTGAAATGTTGCGCCGGACTTGAGCTTGATGTCCCGCCACATGCCGCTCCAGTGGGCGGAGTCGGCATAAATGAAGAGCCGCTCGACTTTCTTTTTTGTCTTGCCGAGCGACAGCGTCGCGTGGCCTTTGGCGCCGGTGACAGCCTGGTCCCCGGTTTTCGCCGCGTAATCCGTGAACGCCACGACGCTGACTCCCGCGATCGGTCCGCCGCCGGACGAGGACTCCACGCGAATGCGGATCGAGGCGCCCGATTTGCCTTTGTGTTTCTTCTTGTCTGGCGTTACCGAATGCCGCGGCGCGACAGCAGGATGAAAATAGGCCATCGGCACAATCCGCAGTCCGGGATGAGCGGCCCGCAACTCCGATGCCCGGTCGGGATGCATCTCGACCAGCTTGGCCCCGTCGTCGTGAACCGAATCGACCACGCGCACGCCCGGCCGTTGGTGCAGAGTGCGGAGAGCATCGCCGACGGTGGGGCTCGAGTGCGGCGGCCGCGCTTTCAATCCGCGCGTGGGCAGCACAATAAAACGTGTTAGTTTCTTGCTTGTCTTTGCCACGGCTGGAAAGGGTACAGTAATACCGGGCACGATACCAAGGCCGGCATGGGGTTCTTCGATATGTCAACGACGCATCACCCCACAGGGCTTCGTTCATTCCACGGCGCGACGCTTTGCTCGTATTCCATCGGATCGCCGTAGCCTTCGGTCTTCACTCCCAGCTGCCGCAGCGCATCCAGCGCCATCAGCCTTCGATGCGCATTGAACGTCATGATGTGCGCAAAGACTCCGCCGAAGGTGAAGGTCTCCGCCGGCTCGCACAGAGCGTCGACAAAGGTGTCATCCCAGCCGCTCCTGGCGCCGACCCGCTTGAAGATCCCGTGCAGTTCCTCATCCGTCCTCTCGAGCCGCTCGCGCATCGCCTGAGGCGACCGCAGTTCCGGCGGAGTGCCGTTGATGTGCGGCATGTCATGGCCGGCCAGCGCGGCGGCCCAGACTTCTTTCGTGAATATGATGTTTTCGAGCAGTTGCCGCAGTGTCCTGTTCGACTCCCGCCAGGGCAGCAGTTCGACGATGGCCGGAAGCGGACGATCGAGTTGTTCATCGTTCAAAGCACCGGCATACTCCAGCAGCTTGTGTGTGTGCCACGAATCGTTTCCTGCAAAACGATCGAAGAGATCCATTCTTGTTGCTCCTTTCGAATGAGACGCAAAACCAGCAAAGTGAATTTCATTTGGCGCGGGCAGATGAATGTGATTCACCCGCATCCGTCGAAACAGGCTCGGCGAGGTGCGAAACGCCTTCCGGAACGCGCGGGTGAAGGCCTCGAGTGAGCCGTAGTTGGCGTCGATGGCTATTTCGGTGACCGATTTCGCCGAATGCGCCAGCTCGAACGCCGCCCGTTCCAGCAGCAGCCGGCGGCGCATCGCGGCGGGTGTTTCCTCGATGATGGCGCGGAAGACGCGGTGGAACTGCGTGCGGCTTTGATAGACGAGCCGGGCCATCTCTTCGGTCGTCTGGCCATCGTCGAGGGAATCCCGGACGACGCCGGAAAGACGGATCCGCATGTCCCGTTTGCTCATCATGCGGAGGGATGATAACCCAGCGGGCGGGGTGGCGCCTGATATTGCGTACCGGAATGGGGGGCATGAGATGGGGGCTTAAGACGGGGCCATGGGATGAGACTGTGAGACGGGACCATGAGGCGGGATCATTCCCCGCCTTTCCAAGGCGGGGTGGCTGCGCCACGAATTAGATGGTCCCATTCCTTAGCGGCGCAGACGGGGCGGTTACTAAATTCCATCAACAAATAAGGTGCGCTTCGCGGTTCGTTACTAACCACCCCGCCCTCGGCTTCTAACGATTTGATACCTCGGGCGCCCCTCCTTGAAAACGGAGGGGAATGGCCCCGTCTCATGCCCCCTATCTTCATACCCCATCTTAGCCGTCTAATGCCCCTGTCTCCTCTAAATTTAAGCCAGTCTCCTCAGCCCGTGCCACCTCGCTGAGATGCCCGCGCGCTTCCTTCCCCGCTTTGGCCCCCATTTTGCCTGTTCCCTCTTGTCGCGGCTCGAGCCGCAGCAATATCGAACATGAAGCGGCATTCGGAGACTCTTCTATTCACCTTAGGTTCCATTCTCGTTGCAGGCGGCGTCCTTTTCGCCCGGCAACTCGGTGACGTGCCCGCCATCCCGGTCCATATGAATGAGGTGGACATCGAAAGCGGGCGCATCCCGTTCGACCAGGTGGTGAGATACGGCGAAACGCTCTTCACCGCGGTCTTCAACAAGCTCGACGGGGCGGGCCGGCCGGGCACGACGGCCGATATGAAGCCGCGGGCGCCACAGCCCGGAATGCTCCGGACCACGGGTCCGGACTCTCATTCCTGCGCTTCGTGTCACAACCGTCCGCAGATCGGCGGGGGCGGCGACTTCGCCACCAACGTCTTCGTGATGGCCGATTCCACGACGCAGGTCAAGGACTCCATCAGCTCCGAATTCGTCAACGAGCGGATGACCGTCAGCCTGTTCGGCTCCGGCCCGATCGAGATGCTGGCCCGCGAAATGACGCGTGAGCTTCAAGGCACGCGCCTGGTCTCGATCAATCACGCGTATCTCTGTTCGTGCAATGTGCCGGCGCACCTCACCGCGAAAGGCATCGACTTCGGCGACATCATCGCGCACGGTGACGGCGCCGTGGACACCACGGGGGTTCGCGGCGTCAGCGGCGACCTCGTCGTCCGTCCCTTTCATCAGAATGGCGCGGCCGTGTCTCTCCGCCAGTTCACCAACGAGGGAATGAACCAGCATCTCGGACTTCAGTCCCAGGAACTCTTCGGCATCGACACCGATCCCGACGGCGACGGCGTCCGCAACGAACTGACCATCGGCGACATCACCGCGATCGCTCTATTTCAGGCGCAGCTCGGCACTCCCGGCCGCCGTTTCTCCGACGATCCTGTCCGCCGCAAAGGCGCCGAGGACGGCGAAGGGCTGTTCAACAAAATCGGCTGCACCTCATGCCACATCCCCGAAATGAAGCTGAAGGGCCGGATGTTCACCGAAGCCAATCCGTTCAACCCCGAATGGAAGCTGCTGACGACGGTCGCCAAGCCCGTCGGCTTCGACATGACGACCACCGGCCAGCCGCCGCGGCTCGAGCCGACGCCGGACGGCGGCGCCGTCGTGCGCGCATATACCGATCTCAAACGCCACTATCTCTGCGACGACAGCGACCGCTTCTTCTGCAATGAAAAGGTCGCCGACTCCGGCGTCCAGCCCGGCTGGTTCGTGACGCGCAAACTCTGGGATATCGGGAGCTCCGCCGCCTTCGGCCATCGCGGCGATCTTTCAACCATCACCGAGGCGATCGAGCATCATGCCGGCGAAGCCCGCGAATCGCGCGACAACTATGTGAAGCTTTCGCAATACCAACGAGGAGCGATCGTCGAGTTCCTCAAAACCATGCAGGTGCTGCCCGCGAAGTGATCGACGATCTGTGGTACAAAAACGCCGTCATCTATAATCTGAACGTCGGTACCTTCATGGACTCGAACGGCGACGGCGACGGCGACTTCGAAGGCCTGTCGCGCCGGCTCGATTATCTTTCCGGCCTCGGCGTCACCTGCATCTGGCTTCAGCCGTTTCAACCGTCTCCCCACCTCGACAGCGGCTACGACATCTCGGACTACTACGGCGTCGATCCGCGCTTCGGCTCCTCCGGCGACTTCGTCGACTTCGCAAACCAGGCCAAGCAGCGGGGCATCCGGCTTATCGTCGATCTGGTCGTGAACCACACGTCGAACCAGCACCGCTGGTTCAAAGCCGCGCGCGCCGACAGGAATTCGCGCTACCGGGACTGGTACACCTGGTCCAAATCCAGGCCTCGAGACTACAGGCGCGGCATGGTCTTTCCCGGCGTCCAGAAAGAAACCTGGAGTTTCGACAAGGTTGCGAAGGAATGGTATTACCATCGGTTTTTCGACTTCCAGCCGGACCTGAATACGGAGAACCCCCAAGTCCGGACCGAAATCCAGCGCATCATGGGCTACTGGCTCGAGCTGGGAGTCTCCGGATTCCGCGTTGATGCCGTTCCCTTCGTCATCGAGTCTTCGGAGCCGCGCCGAACGCGCAGAAAACGCACCATGCACTACGAGTATCTGAGCGACTTCCGCGATTTCCTGCAGTGGCGGGAAGGCGACGGCATCCTCCTCGGCGAAGCGAACATCATGCCCAAGCTCGACATGAACTTCTTCGGCGAGCGCGACGACCGCATGCACATGATGTTCAACTTCTTCGTGAACCAGCATGTCTTCTACGCTCTCGCTTCGGCTGACGTGAAGCCGCTCGAGGCCGCCCTCGAAGCCACCAGCAAAATCCCCGAGTATGCCCAGTGGGCATCGTTTCTGCGAAACCACGACGAACTCGACCTCGGCCGCCTGACGAAAGAACAGCGCGAAACCGTGTACGAAAAATTCGCGCCGGATAAAGACATGCGGCTCTACGGCCGCGGCATCCGCCGCCGGATCGCGCCGATGCTCGGGAATCGTCCGCAATGGGAGATGGCGTACAGCCTGATGTTTTCGCTGCCCGGAACTCCGGTGCTGCGTTACGGCGACGAGATCGGAATGGGCGACGACCTCAGCCTCCCGCAACGCAACGCCGTCCGCACCCCGATGCAATGGTCCGGCGAACCGCAGGCCGGCTTCTCCACGGCAAAAAAAACAGTCGCGCCGGTCATCGGCAAGGGGCCTTACAGCTACGAAAGGATCAACGTCGAATCGCAGCGCCTCGACATCAATTCGATGTTGAACTGGATCGAGCGCATGATCCGGCTGCGGAAAGAGTGTCCGGAATTCGGCTGGGGCACCTACAGAATCCTCAAGACCGGGCATCCGAGCGTACTCGGAATCCATTACGAGTGGCGCAACAACTCCCTCGTCACCCTGCATAATTTCCATGAAAAACCGTGCAGCATCTCCCTCGAAATCGGCGGCGGGGAGGGCGCCGTCCTCTCCAATCTGCTTGCCGGAGAACCAAGCCACGCTATGCCTAACGGAAAGCACAAGATCGTGTTGGAAGGCTTTGGCTATCGCTGGTATCGGGTTGGCGGACTCGGCCACCTCCTCAAGCGCGAGAAGTTCTGAAGCTTTGGCAAAAGAACTGCACATATTTTATTCAGAAGAGACGAGATGAGCAGCTACAAGGCTTTACCCGGTAGGACATCCATCAAGTTGTTAGAAGGAAAGAAGGCACAATGAGTGTCATTGAAGAGATTGTCATGAATTTGGCAGTCCTGGTGATTTCCGGGGCTTCCGCCGTCGCCCTCGGCCACCTTTTTCTTAGCGTTGTAGTGAAAGACCGTCGGCCTACGTAGTGCGATAATCCCCTGGAAAGGGGGTTGTCGTGCTTTTACTGGTCCTCGCACTGCTCGTCCAGGTCCCGGCACCGCCGCCGGTCGACTACGCCCGAGCCGAACGATTCCTCGGCTATAACACCAATGCCCTGGTTCTTCACTCCGGGGTCCGGCCCACCTGGTTGCCCGACGATCGATTCTGGTATCGCACCAACAGCGAAAACGGCAACACGACCGTTCTCATCGATCCGGTCAAAGGAAGCCGATCCAGCTACAATCCGCCGGGGCCGTCCAGATCCGGGGCCGCGCCGCCGAACAGCGTGGTTTCGCCCGACGGCAAACGGGCGGTCTTCATTCGCGATTACAACCTCTGGGTGCGCGGCGTGAGCAGCGGCAAGGAAACGCAGCTGACGAAGGACGGCATCCAGGACTTCGGCTATGCGACCGACAATGCCGGGTGGATCCGCGGCGACGATCCCGTCGTGTTATGGTCGCCGGATTCGAAACGCATCGCGACCTTTCAGCACGACGGCCGCGGCGTCGGCGAAATGTATCTGGCGGACACCCGCGTCGGCCATCCGCACCTCGAGGCCTGGAAGTATCCCCTGCCCGGAGACGAGAAAATTTTCGAGATCCAGCGCGTCATCATCGATGTGGACGCCGCCCGCGTCATCCGGCTGCGGATGCCTCCGGATCCGCATCGCTCGTCGCTCTGCGATCACGTGAAATGCGCGGACACTTTCGCCGACGTCGAGTGGAGCGGCGATAGCCTGCAGCTTGCCTTCATCTCCTCCTCGCGCGATCACAAACACGCGTGGTTCCGCGTGGCCGATGCCGCGAACGGAAAGGTCCGGGATGTCTTCGAGGAAACCGCGAAGACCTATTTCGAAGGCGGTGACGACCGGCCGAACTGGCGGTTCCTTCCCGCCTCGAATGAATTCATCTGGTTCTCGGAACGCGACAACTGGGGCCAGCTGTATCTCTACGACCTGACCACGGGCAAGCTGAAGAACCAGATCACGACCGGCGAAGGCGATGTCGTCGAAACGCTGCGCGTGGATGAAAAGAACCGGCAGGTGTATTTCCTCGGCGCGGGGAAAGAGAAAGGACGCGATCCCTATTTCCAGCATCTCTATCGCGCGGGACTCGATGGGAAAAACCTGACGCTCCTGACGCCCGAAGACGCAACGCACGATGTATCCCTCTCGCCGTCGGGGAAGTTCTTTGTGGACAGTTACTCGAAGCCGGATGTGCCGGGCGTCACCGTCCTGCGGGACATGTCGACGGGCGCGCTGCTTCAGACGCTCGAGAAGACGGATATCTCGCGGCTGACCGCCACGGGCTGGAAGCCGGTGACGCCGTTCAGCGTCAAAGCCCGGGACGGTGTGACGGATCTTTACGGATTGATGTACAGGCCGACCGCCTTCGATCCGGCGAGGAAGTATCCGATTATCGATCACATCTATCCCGGACCGACGCCGGGCAGCGTGGGAACGCGCCGCTTCGTGGCCTCGCGGGGAGATGCTCAGGCGCTCGCTGAGCTCGGGTTCATCGTCATCGAACTCGACGGGATGGGAACGCCGATGCGCTCGAAATCGTTTCATGACGCCTACTACGGGAATATGGGAGACAACACGCTCCCCGACCAGGTCAGCGGAATCCAGCAACTCGCGCGCCGGTATTCCTGGATTGATCTCGATCGCGTGGGAATCTGGGGACACTCCGGCGGAGGATACGCCGCGGCCGATGCGATGTTCCGCTATCCGGACTTCTTCAAGGTGGGGATTTCAGAGGCCGGAAACCACGACAACCGGGACTACGAGGACGACTGGGCGGAGAAATGGCAAGGCCTTCTGAAAGGGAATAACTACGACAACCAGGCCAATGAGCTGGTCGCAAAGAATCTGAAGGGAAAACTGCTGCTGGTCCACGGAACGACGGATTCGAATGTCCCGCCGTATAACACCCTGCTGGTGGTCGATGCGCTGATCCGCGCGAACAAAGACTTCGACCTGCTGATGCTGCCGAACCGGAATCACGGGTTTGGCAATGAGTCGTACATGATCCGGAAGCGCTGGGATTACTTTGTGAAGAACCTGCTGGGGGCAGAGCCGCCGAAGGAGTATGAGCTGCGGCGGTAGGGGGGAGAGAGAAAAAGGAGCGCGCGCGAGGTGCCGGTGAGAACTGAGTATGATGCTGCGCGAGCATCTAAAAGGTGGCTTCGCGGCGTTTTACTAAACTGGAGACCGGAAGAGTCCCGCCAGATGCGGGGGGAAGGAGCGCGCTGCGCGCGGGCATCTTTTGAGTAGGGAGACGTCCCCCATTCCCCGCCTTTCCAAGGCGGGGTGGCTGCGCCACTAACAAAACGGTCCCGATCCTTAACGGCGCAGACGGGGCGGTTGGTAAATTCCATCAACTCCCCGCCTGAGCGGTCAGGCCAAGGGGCCTTGTTTCAGGTAAGGAGAATTGCAATTCGCAACTTATTGATATGATTAGGTCGCGATTTTGATCTCCCTAGGAGCCTGTCGGGAATAAGCTTTGTCGAACGAAGAATCAATAGCTTACGAGTTAGGTTGCGTCTGTAAGTTATTGAAAGTTCGTTCAGGAAGTCTTATTCCCGACAGGCTCCTTAGGAGTTAGGCGGGGTTGGGCGTCGAGGTGGCTTCGCCCCATTGAACAGACCGCCCCGCCCTGAGCATTCTACCGATTGGAGCGCTTCGCGGTTCGTTACTAACCGCCCCGTCTGTACCGCTAAGGATCGGGACCATTTTATTAATGGCGCAGCCACCCCGCCTTGGAAAGGCGGGGAATGGGGCCGTCTCCCGTTGTGCCGGACTCTTCCGGCCGGCAGTTTAGTAAAAGGTCGCGCAGCCACCTTATAGATGCCCGCGCGGCACGATTCTACCGTTTTCGCTCGAACCTGGCGCGCGCTCCTTTTTAACCCCGCCGCATTCAAGCCGGACTCTTCAAGCCTCCAGTTTAGTAAAAGGATGCGCGCAGCAGCGCGCGACCTTATTGAAATGCCCGCGCAGCGACAAGCTCCGGCCTCAAACCCACCCGGCGCGCGTTCCTTATTAGAACGTCCGTCCCACCGTGAACTTGAAGTTATGCGCCGGCTGGTGAATCGCGAACGGAATCCCCGTCACCGGCCCCGTGAACGTACCGTCGATGCGGAACGGATTCAACGCGTAGTCGATGCGGAACGGCGCGTTCAGCACCGGCATGATGACCTGGAACTCCAGCCCCGTACTCATCCGCAAGCCCGAGTTGGTGCCCGGCAGGAATTGTGCCGGCAGCACCTGGGTTTCGCCGGGAACGGTGATGATGCGCGTCAGTTCTTCCGGCTTCGTGACCCACGCATTTCCCATGTCCATGAACGGCACCATGGAGACGGTCTGCCCGACGAGCGGAATGCGATATTCGAAGTTGAACACCGCCTGGGTATCGCCGCCGACGTACACGATGTCGTCGAATGGCTGGACTGACGTCTGGCCTGTCAGGGGATTGGTCACCGGCAGCGCCCGGGTGATGAACGAAATCGGGCTCAACGTCCGGAAGTCGAACCCGCGGATATCGAAATCGCCGCCCGCGAAGAACCGTTCATAGAACGGAACACTCAGGTTGGTGAAACTCTGAATGTAGGAGGTCATGGCGCGCATCGCGAAGGTGTTCCGGCCGTGATTCATCGGGTGGTAGTACCGGAAGTCGCCCGACGGCCGATAGAAATTGATCGTCCCGCCGAGGAACCCGCCGGTAAATTCGAAGGTCAGCGTGAAGCTCTTGCCGGACTTCGGATTGTACGGATTGTTCACCGTGCTGTATGTATAGCTGGGCAGCACGCGCCGCGCTTCAAAATTCGTGAATGAGCTTCCGGTCAGAAAGTTCTGATTCTGCGACTGTACGGCCGAGAAGTAGGCCTGGGTTGCCGGGTTGACGCCGGTCGTCGAAGAATTGTCCAGCACGTACGAGATCCCGATCCGCTGAAACACGCGCATCGGATAGCCGGTTGAAATACTGAACCCGGTGTGCTTCTGCTCGAAGTTCAGGCTGTTCTCGAGACCCAATCCCTGCGGCAGGCTGGCGCCGCTCGCGCCGAACAACTGCTTGGCCTGATCGTAACGATAGCTCGTGTTATAGAGCGACATGCCCAGCGTGATCGGCCGATCGTAGAGATACGGCTCGGTGAAATTCAACTGATACTGCGACTGCCGGGTTCCGCCCTGCAGGACCAGCGCCAGGCTTTCACCAAGGCCGAGGAAATTGTTGGTCGTGTAGTTCAAGCCCAGGAAACTTCCGCCGATCGCGCTGACGCCGCCGCTGAACCCGATCGAGTTCCGGCTTTTCTCTTTCACCTTGAGATTGATATCGATCGTGTTGTCCGTGGTGCTCGGCTTGATCTCCGCGTCCTCCTGCTTGATCTCTTCGAAATAGCCCAGCTGATTCAAGCGCAGCAGGCTGAAATCCCAGCTCTGCGAATTGAAGATCTGCCCTTCGTCGACCAGAACCTCGCGCCGGATCACCTTGTCGCGCGTGGTGGTGTTGCCGCTGAACGCGATGCGGTTGACGGTAAACTGCCGGTCTTCGTCGACGTTGATCGTCAGGTTGACGAGTTTCTTCTCTTCGTCGAGGTCCTGCAGCGGCACTGCGGTGAAGTTGACGTAACCACGCTGGCCGTACAGCTTCTTCAGGTTATCGAAACCTTTCTTGACCGCGGATTCGTTATACACCTGCCCCGGAACCAGGCCGAGGATGAGCCGGATGATCGCCTCATTGAATTCCTTGTTGCCGGTCACCTTCACGTCGCCGATCTTGTACTGATCGTTCTCTTCGATTTTCAGCGTGATGTAATACCGGTTGACCTTCTTCTTCCACCAGGGCAGCGGTATGCCGTAGGGGAATGGCGGCTTGATCAGCGGAAGCGTGCGGTGGACTACTTTCGGCTTCACATCGACTATGGGATCCAGGACGTTCACGCGGATATAACCGCGATCGGCATAGAAGATCTTGATGCGTGTCACGTCGTCCAGCAGCTTCAGGTCGTAGTAAGTATCCTTGCTTGTGAAGACCGTGATCGGGCCCGTTTCCTTCTCCAGCTTCATCGCGCTTTTGAGCTGGCGGGAGGTATAGACGTGGTTCCCTTCGATCGCGATCTTCTGAATCTTGATGGCCGGGCCTTCGTTGATCTTGAACGTCAGCTTGATCGAATTCGGCGGGATGTCTTCGACGGTGGTATCGACTTTTGCGTCCTGGTGGCCCTTTTCCGCGAGCATGCCCTTGATCACGCTTTCGACCTGTTTGATCTTGCCGGCATCGTACGGCGTTTCCTGGCCGACGCTGATCTTCTTATCTTTCAGCTTGTCGAGAATGTCGGACCGGGTGATCGAGTCGGCGCCGATGAAATCGACGCTGCGGATCATGGGCTTTTCCTTGACGGTGAAGATGACGATGACGCCGCCCTGGCGCCCGTCTTCGACATCGACGCGGATGTCGTCAAAGTAATTCTGCGCGTAGAGTTCTTTCACGTCGCGCCGGACGAGATCCATGTTCAACGGGGCGCCCTGCCGCGTGCGGATGTGAAACTTGATGGTATCCGACACCACCCGCCGGTTACCGCGAACCTCGACGGTTTCGACGTTGCGTCCTTCGAACGACTGCAAGGCCTGAACCGTCATCGCGGATAAGAGGATGGCCAGAAGCGCTGATGCAACCTTCATTTCGAGCCTCCGAAACTAAAAAGGCAGCGGCGTACTTCGAACAAGCGGCTGAACCGTTGAAAATATCGATCCCGTAAATTGAAGACCGACGGCGTAGCTCTGACCGCCCGGCACTCCGACAATCTCGATGGTCCCGAAAAAATTCGCCGGCAGCTTCAGTTCCTGGTCCACGAACTTCGATACCTGTGAAAAGTCCTGGACCGTATCGTTAAGGTTGAACGCGACCACCTGGTTGAACTGGTCGCGAGCGATAACCTCGAACTGCTTGCCTTGGACCGCCGAATCATTCACCAGGGAAAAACCCATTCGAGTCCCATCCCGCGTGTCGATCTGAAATTGAAACGAATTGCCCATCGTCGCCGGGAAAATCGTCGATTCCCCAATTTTATTATTGTTGGGATCGAAATAGGCAAACTGCAATTGAGTCTGAACGGTGTTCGGGCAGGATAGTTTCGCGTAGCCGGTTTTCTGCGCCTGCGTGCCGCTGGTGTGCAGTATTTCCGTGGGACGGTTCAAATGCTGCTGGATAACCGACTGCGTCAGCGGGCTGAACCCGGCATCCAGCACGTCCGTCTCATACAGGAATCCGTCCAGACCCGTGACTTGAGCGCCGGTATTGCGCTGCTGGAGGGTGCAGTTCAAACCCGTCGTATTATCCGTGCTTGCAATCTTCATTATGGACTTGAAAGCGAACCCGCCCGTAATTCCATCCACCATCAGCGGGAAGACATAAACATTCGCCGGGGGGGGCGACTGCGCGCTGCCGGGCAGCGCGCAAGTCAAGATCAGTAAAACTACAACGAACCAACGCAAATACATGTAACGCCCCTAGTTGACCTTCTCCAGAATGATGCCGTTCTGCAGAGAGTCATTGGCGCCGGTATTCGAGTTGTCCGTTCCGTTGTCCCCGTCCGGAGGAGTGCCGATGACCGTTATCGTCGAAGCGGCGACAGCCGGCACATTCAGAGTTACAGGCGCCGACAATCCGCCGCCCGGCTGAGGGTTCGCAATTGAAATCGGATAGTTCCCGGCGCAGCGGATCGGAATGTTCGCGATGACCTGCTCCGCGCTGTTCCGCTGCGTCGACAGTGCCTGGCGCAAACCGAGGTTATCGCACGGCGAACTGAACCACGCCACCGCGTTCGGCGAGAAGTTCGTTCCCGTGACGACGACCGGCTGAATGAAGAAGTCGTTCGGCGGACTGTTTGTATTGAATGTCGCGCCGCCGCCATTCACCGACGAAATCACCGCTATCGGATTGTTGACGGAAATCGCTGCGGCATTCGAAGCCGCCAGGCTCGGCGCCGGATTCTGCACGGTAATCTGCAAAATCCCCGGCACCGCCGCGACGTTCGCCGGAATCAAGGCCGTCAGCTGCGAGGTCGAGACGTAATTTGTCTGAATCGGAGCGCCATTCACCAGGACCTGGGCATAGAGCAACGGGTTGTTCGGAGCCTGACTGAAGTTCGAGCCTTTGACGGTCACCATCACCGGCTGCGCGGTCAACTCCAGGTTGGCGGTGATCGCATTCGGGGTAATCGAACTGATCACAGGTATCGGGAAAAAAAGCGACAAGTTGAACGGCGGCGCGGAGTCCACGGTGTTCGGATTCTGCACCGTGATCGGCACGTTCCCCGGAATCGTCAGGTCGCTCGGGAATATCGTGCCGATCACCTGGTTCTGGTTCACGAACGTGGTCGGACGGTTCACGAAATTCACGCGGACAACGGTCGCCGGCGTGAATCCGGATCCGCTCACGGTGACCTGGAACGGGTTGGCCACCTGGCCCGCAATCAACGGACTCGGCACACCTGTCACGTTTGTGAGCGTCGGAGCCGTGGTACCGATAATGAACGGCACCGGCGCCGAATCGACAAAGTCTCCCGACGGACCGAGGTTGCGGACCACGACCTGCACCGTTCCGGTCGTTACCAGCAATGACGGAGGCACGCTGGCCGTCAGGAACGTCGGACTCGAAACCGTTGTCGGCACCTGGGAACTGTCGAAGACGAACGCGGTTCCGGTGGTGAACTTGTTGATGTTGTTCACGAAGATGTTGCCCGCAAAGGTGCTCGGTTCGATGAAGTTCGTACCCTGCACTGCGACCGGCAGCGGTGTCGCACTGCCCGTGGTCGCGGAAACCACCTGCGCCGACGCCGGAGTCACGGTCTGAATTCCGGCAGGCAGCAGGCCGATACCGAAATCGTTGCCGCGGCTGTTGGCATTCGTGATCACAATCGTGGTGCCGGCCGGAGTCGCCGAGAAGCCGACAGGCAAGGCCGAGAGGTTATAGCGTCCCGGCGGCAGATCGCGGAAATAATACGTGCCGGCCAGATCGGTAGCAGTTGTCGTGGTGACAGGCCCGCTCAGCGAAAGCGCGACGTTCGGAACGCCGATGTTCGATCCGTTGATACCGGTGCTCAAATCGCGAACCGTTCCCGTGATCAGGAAACTGGCCTGCGGCGCCGGCGTAAACTTCGGCGAAGCGAAAACCGGCACCCGCGTTGCGAGCGCCGAATTGTCCGATCGGCCATCCAGTCCGACCACCGTAATGGGCTGATCGGAATTCATCAGAAGGTAACCGTTGCCCACGGCCTCCGGCATGAGGTTGGCCAGAGTCGTAATAGTGCCTTTCCCTTTCGGAACCGTGACCGGGATCGTCGACAGCGTGTCGCCGGAATCCAGGACAAAAGACATGGTGACATGTGCGTCGTTCGCGGTGGCGTTCGCCAGACTGAGACCGGTAAAGAACGAACGGTCGGTGCCCCGGATCTGAAACGCAAACGTCGTCTGGGCCGGCTGCGGAAGTATCACGGCGAGACTGGGCTCCGCCAGGTTCCCCATGGCGACGGCCATGGTGATCTGCGCCGGGTGACCTTCGGTGGGATTGCCCAGAAACAACGTTCCTTGCGATACCGCTGTAATCGTACCCGTGGACAACGTCGTATTCGTAGAGCCAAACATCTGCGCCATTTCCTGGCGGACGATTCCATAAGGCGGCACCACGATCGAGGCCGGGTTACTCGTACCCGGGAACGGCGTGCCGTCCGTCTGCGTCGCCGTCACCAGAATCGTATTTGTCGTATTGGAAAGATTCTCGACCTGAACCAGAGTGAAGTAATCGGGGCCCTGGGTGAAGAATGGAACCTGAGTCTTCGTGTCGGTGGGTGGGAGGACGGACGGAACAATCGCGATGTCGCTTCTCGGAACTGCTCCTGTTACCGCCGCCGAAGGGTTGAACGACCGGATGGTCGCCGAAGCCGCCACCGGGCTGATCGGACGAAGGATATTCGCCGTCGTCACGAAAACATACGAAGCGCTGGTTCCCGATGCGAGCGGGATCGTGGTGCTGTGCAGCGGATCCAGGGTCGCCGTGCGCGTCGTGGTATGCACGCCGTTGGACTGCACCAGGGCGACTTTCACTTCCGCCTGATTCGGCCCCGGATTGAAAATGTTCACGTCGACGGAAGCCACTTCCGCGCCGGTGAACGGAATCATCAGCGTCGAGCCGAGCGCCGAGGGATACATGAAGTCGAAAGCCGTCGAGCCCTCGAACTGATCCGCCGAAACGGCGAGCTGAACGGGCGCCGTGATGACAACGGTTCCCGTAAAGGTCGTCAGCGAAACCGAAGCGGGATTCACGCGGGTCTGCGTGCCGGGACCCAGATCCACGGACAGCGAGTTCAAAAGGCCCGTGGTGGAAAAGAAATTGATCGTGACGGTCGTCGCGGTGGGGTTAAGGTTTCCGATCGTAATATTGTTGTTGGTCGTGATCCCCGGGAAGATGTAAGAACTGCCCTGCGCATAGCCCGTCGCCATGCTGAGGCCCATCAAAACCAACGCGAATAAAATAATCCGAAGACGTTTGCAGATAAGTTTCGTCATGTGTTACTTCCCTAGATAAAAAATCACACCCGCCGACGCACGGAAACTGTGAATGATGCCGCCAACTGGTAGAACGGTTGCACTGGTTGTCGCCGAAGATTCCGGCAATCCAAAGGTCGGCACTTTCGAGAACATGGCGCCGGCATCCGCGCGGAACCCGATGGATTTCGTGATGGGATGTTTGACGCCTCCGCCGGCCATGCCGAATCCTCGCGAGGTTTCAAAGAAGGTATCGAAGTTTCCTTCGAGAGGGTCCTTCGCCGAGGCCTGGCCGCCCGTGCTGGGACGGAAAATCATCGCGCCTCCACCGAGCGACACGAACGGACGCCATGTCGATTTCGCGCTCGTCAGGTAATACAGGCCGTTGATTCCAATGGTGTGAACCTGCAGAGGCACGCCGAAAGTCCGACTCGCAACATTCGCGCCGGACGTCGCGAACGTGACGCCGCCATACTGGTAGCCGTACAGGAACTCACCACCCAGATGCCGTTGAGTATAAAAGTTGATATGGGCTTCGTACATCTTGCCGTTGCTCAACGTCATCTTGCCGTTGATCGGCGTGGCAGTCTGCGGCTGGCCGATCGTAAAGGACTTATTGGAGAAGTCCGTATAGCCTATGGATAAACTCAATTCCGCGCTCCGTATGCTCAGCCCCTGGGCGAAAACGGATCCCACGGAGGCTAAAGCGCACAACCCTGCAAACATCAAATAGCGTTTCATCAAGAAGAAACCTCTCGTCAAGTTCGGACTCGTTCTCCCCATAACGACAGGGAAACGGTAGGTAAACGCACAACGTTATCGATACCAAACGGTTTTGTAAAGAGGAGATGAGGCAACGACAAAAACCAAACCTTCAATACGCGTCGTAAAATCAAACTTCCATTCGACGCAGATTGTCTCCACAGGTTACCAAAAATTGTAAAGGGTTCGTTATGGTTGTCAAGAAGGAGCGCGATGGGGGTACGGGAAAGAACTGAACACGCTGCTGCGCGGAGGTTTTAATAAGGAGCGCGCGGGAGGTTCGGGTAAAGACGAAAGATGGTGCTGCGCGAGCATCTATAAGGTGGCTGCGCGACCTTTTACTAAACTGGAGACCGGACTAGTCCGGCCAGATGCGAGGGGGGCAAGGAGCGCGCTGCGCGCGGACATCT
>DASXLG010000166.1 GCA_036496425.1 Terriglobia bacterium
ATGGCGGTCTTCCAGTCCAGCGGGTTTCAACCGGCGTCAAACACCAGGACGCTACCGCCGGCGCTGACCCAGAACATCCGCAGCATCGGTCACGGCGCCAACAGTGGGCAGATTGACATTAGACTGGTGGCTGTTCCTAAAGCCGTCAGCTACGAACTGCAATACGCCGTCGAAAGCAATAACGGCGCCGCTCCCATATGGACGACGTTGACGTTGACCGGCGTGAAAGCGCCGGTCACGCTCAGCGGCCTGACAAAGGGAACGACGTACGCCTTCCAGGTCCGCTCGCTGGCGAAAGCCGGCGGCTACAGCGACTGGAGCGATCCGGTGACATTCATGTGCACGTAACCGGGTAACCGCCAGGCAGCGGATGACGTGGATACCGCAGATAGTCGCCGATCTGCGTCATCCGCGTCGTCTGAAGTTATATTCGGTGTCTAAGACGCAACTGAGCGGGCGATTCGACTTCACCCGTACTGATTGATGTGGTATACGCCAACCGGCGTGGATTTTGCGAGCGTTCCTCTGACCTGGATCATCGGGCAGGCTTACCAGCTGCCCTACTACTCCCCAACTGCTATCTCGGCCACCGATAATGCTGTGCGGGAATTACTGTACGAAGCGGGACATTAGTCGGCATCGGCGCATTTCCCGATTGCAGGCTTCGGAATGTTCGCCGGAACAATTGGCGTACAACGGTTTCTAATGCATGATGCAGGTATTCCGGTACATTAGTGGAGGTTCCACGTGAATTCCACAATGAAAACGATTCTGTTCGGGATACTGATTCTGGTGACGGCAGTGTTGCTCTATTCCCTTGTGCAACGTACATCAGGCGGAACCGCTCAGACGTATCCATTCAGCCGGTTCCTTCAGGAAATCCACCGTGGGGACGTGATTGACGTGACGATTGCCGACTCCAACATCAAGGGGCGGCTGAAAACGGGCCAGCAGTTCAAGACTGTCATGCCCATGGACTATCCGGAACTGATCAACATGCTCAGGGACAAGCAGGTCGTGATTACCGGCGAAAAACCCGGCAATATTCCTTGGTTTGCAGCTCTGATCTCGTGGGCCCCATTCCTTCTCCAGATCGTCGTCTGGATCTTCTTCATGCGGCCAGAAGCGGAGCGGATTCTACGGAGTCGAAACCCTAACCACCAAGCCACGTAGCCTAAAGAGGGGACTTACGGAGGGGGCCGGGTGATGGATTAAACCGGCGCCGTAAAACCCCCTGCAACTCACTTTGGCTCTCGAGCTTTGCCCGGATCGGATTCAACGGTGAAGCGTCCCAACCGGTAACGTGTCCGTTGCTGAAATGCACCGCGGTTCAGGATGTAGGAAATACAAGCCCGTTCGTCGGGCTTGTATAATGGCATAGGGTTATTTCGATGTTGGACACAATTCAAGGAGTCGTTGATCGTGTCGTGGAAGGCTATGCGCCTGAACGGATTATCCTGTTTGGTTCGCATGCTTCCGGAACTTCGCGTGAAGACAGCGATCTCGATCTCCTGATTGATTTGCTGCGGATGTTTCGGTGTGCGACTACCGCGATAGCGGTTTAGTCCAGCTCTGTTTTTGGGAATGCCTCCGGCTGTATCAAACGCGCATAAGTTGAGGCAGATGGTCGAAATGTTTGTCGCGGTCATGTAGTGCGAGGCTGTGCTGCGTGACGAGAGCGGCAATCCACATGTCATTTGTCGGAATGGGAGTTCCTTGCCGGCGGAGTTGCCGGTAAATTGACGCGTATTGATGCGTCGTTTCTTCATCGGCGAACAACACGCGCGCTCCGCTTCTAGCGAGGAACTCGCGCAGTTTACGTTCGTTTTCGCCTTGCCGTTTCCCATATACGAAGCCTGCGCGCAATTCGGCGATAACGACAAAAGGCATAATGATCGTTTCTGCTTCTTCCAGCAACGAAACTGTCTTTGCGACTCCTTCCCAGAAATCGCCGTACCGGTTGGTATCAACTGCAACTCTCACCGCCAGAGGTCCGGATCTACTTTGTCTTGCTCGGCCAGTGCTGCCTTGAGTTCCCTGTCTGGTTTCCAGGTTCCAACAAGATCCCGTAAATTACGCCGCTTCTTGTTTGGATGCTGGCCGCCTGTCGCTTCCGCAAGGGCATCGATAGCGGCTTCGTTCAGGCTCTTGCCTTCAGCCCGCGCGCGTTGTCGTAAAGCCCGGTCCACTTCCGGCGGAATTCCTCTAATCGTATATTGCATGCACTCAGTATAGGCGATGCATGCATACCATGCAATCGTAGTCGCGGAGTTTCGTTCCCGCTTTCGTTGGGCAAGGCCCACCGCGCCTACAGATTGCAGTCCGTAACTGCACGGGCGCTCTATGAGCGGAGCTTCAGGCTAACCGAATTCTTCCTTCCATGTGAGAACCTGGCCACCATGCCCCAGCAGGATGCTTCCAGGAAAGACGCGCAACCTCCAGGGTTCCACCCGGATAACCGCGAACGCCCCACACGTCGGGCTTTCCCATGCAGGCACAATCCGGGGATTGTAGCCGACTGGCGGCGGAGCATTGAGGAACAAATTCCAGACCATCGTGCGGGTGTCATCATCGAAGGCCCAAGCCGCACGGCACTCCGCCACGCAAGTATCGTGGCTGGGCGACCAGTAGTTTACGGATACATGCGGGTGCGCTTGCAAGTGGGCGCGTTTGGTTGGCGTGGGGCTGGTTGCGATCCACCCTGTCAGCCGATTTGTGTCCCATTCCCATATCGGATGCAGAATACGAGAGCGCGGGCGCGCACGCCCATCCACCGTCGCCACACTGGCCCACACGATGCGATGCGCCATCGATACGAAGGCGGGCGCGACTTCGTTAATTGAATTCACGGTCGGGATGGCCTCAATCTGTATTGTGCTTGCACACAATCCTATTGTCGAGAATGATGGCCGCATGACACTCGCGATCAAATGACGAAGAAATCTACGCTCGTAATCGCCCTGATTCTCCTGGCGTCATGGGCACTACTGCTGATGAGTAACCACCCCACGTTAACCATTTCCGGGCCGCTGATCCGGGAAACCCAACCCGTCTACGTGAACGGTGCCACAGAGATGTGGCAATTGCAGTGGCACGCGCCTCCACGGCCACGCTGCGACATTCTTGACCGCGGTTGGTTCACGGTTGCGTGCCAGGGATTCGTTTATGCGGAAGCAGGCCTGTTGGATCTCGTGAGATACCGCAATGGTAACGAATACGAGCGCCTGCCTCTCACGCCATTCTTCAGCGGCTTTCCAGAACATGAAGCAGTCGTGAAGCGATGGCCGAAACAAAAACAGATATCGATGCCGAGGATCATCCGGTAGACAGCCCCGAAACCCAGGCTTTCATTTCACGAGTGAGGGCCAGACCCGAAGCGAAGATCATGTCCCTTGTGGACAATGACCATGATGGCAATGCGACAGAATTCTTTTTGCCGACCGGGCCGGCACCGATGGCGAGCGGTCTTCCCTATGGCATCATCGTCGGGGTTTCAACCACGAATCCTCACCTGCACGCCTTTGGTACAGCCCGGCACCCGGATACGCCGTTGGTGCTAAACGGCATTCAGTGGTTTGAGTTGCTCCACAGAGGAGATCTGAATGAGCCCGTGCGGGTCCAGGACCGGCAGTGTTCAGATCCCGGCGCAACGACGGATACAGAACTCGAGTTGGAAGCCACCCCCAAGGGCATTAGCGTTATCAGCCGCGAATATGCCGGCTGTGGGAAGGAAGCGCGCCGGTTGGTTCATGAGGAATACAAATAGAAGCAGAAGATCTTGCGCCTCTTGTGCTTCTTGTGTTCCGTTCCCGCTTTCATTGGTAAAGCGTCTTGTCTCCGTCCTTATATGTACGTGCGTCTCAATCCATCCGGATGACGGACGCCGGATCCGTCCGCATGGCGCGAACGGCAGGCAGCAGGCTTCCGGATAACGTCATTACCAAAGCGACAATCGCCGCTGCGGCGACGGTTGCCGGATCCAACGGGCTGACTCCTGCCAGAACCGCCTGCATCGACCATCCGGCAAAATAGGACAGCACGAGGCCCGCAACGCCGCCGAGACCGGCGAGAATGATGCCCTCACGCAGCACCATTGAAAGGATGTTCCGCGGCTGCGCTCCAAGCGCGATACGCAGGCCGAATTCGGCGGACCGTTGTCCGACTGCAAACGAAAGCAGGCCGTAGATACCGATTCCCGCAAGAAACAGCGACAAGCCCGCAAAGGAAAACACCAGATGGAGTTGCATCGATCGGGGCGCCGTCTGTGTATCGACGATGTCTCTCATGGGACGGATTGCTGAAATCGGGAGCTCCGGATCGGCCTTCTGAATAATGCGGCGGATCGACGGAGACAGCGCTGCAGTGTCCAATGACGAACGAACCACAAATTCCTGCGGCGAGTAAAAGACGGAGGTGCGATCCGGCAGTTGCTTGTAGGGAAGGTACACTTGCGGTTCATTTAGTCTTTCCAGACCTCGAAAGCGGACATCGCCAACCACGCCGACGACCGTCTTGTCCTGCTGCGCGAAGGGAAAGTTCTCGAATGCGAAGTGGAACCTGCGGCCGATTGGATCCCGACCGGGCCAGTATCTTTCCGCGAACGATTGGCTGACCACTGCCACGGGCGGCGCTTCGAGGGTATCGGATTCGCTGATGTCCCTGCCTGAGCGGAGCGGAATCGCCATCGTTTCGAAGTAACTGGAACTCACAAGCCGCATGCCCACCGTTTTCGTCCCGTTGGAGTCACGTTCGTTCTCCGCGTTGCCGGTTCCGGTCACAGGCCAGATCCCGCCGCCGCCGGGGCCCATGGGTAGAGAACTGATGCATGCCGCCGCCGATACGCCCGGGAGCGCGCGAACTTCGGACAGTACTTTCGGATAGAAAGCCATGCGCGTCGATACCAGCGAATAGCGGGACATGGGGATCGGCGTCTGTATCGCGAGAACGCGGTCCGGACGGAATCCGGGATCGATCGCTTGTATCCTCAAAAGGGCGCGAAGGAGAAGCCCTGCAGAAACGAGAAGGAGAAGTGAGATCGTGATCTCGGCAACGACAAGCGCCGATCGCATTCGATCCCGGTGACCGCCTATGCCGGAGCGTGAACCCTCCCGCAATCCGTCCTGATCGACTCCGTGCGAAACGCGCCAAGCCGGCAGGACTCCGAAAATCAGTCCCGTGCCGAGCGTCAACACCGCAGTGAAAACCAGCACTCGCGCATCCAGAACGTTTGCATCCGCTAAAGGCAGGCGGCCGGGAACGAGCGAAGACAAAAACGGCAAAGCGGCCATCGCTACAAGGATCCCGACCGCGCCGCCTCCCGCAGCCAGCAGTACACTCTCCGTCAGTAACTGGCGGACCAGCCTTTCCCTTCCGGCACCAATCGCGGCGCGCACCGCTAATTCTTTGCGCCGCGATATGGATTTTGTCAGAAAAAGATTCGCGAGGTTCGTACATGCGATGAGGAGCATGCAAAGGGACGCCCCGAATACAGCCCACAGCAGCAGCCGGGCCTGAGGCGCCACCTGATCCGACAGCGCCTCGACGACTGCGCTCATTTTTTCGTTTTCTCTTGGAAATTCGCTGGCCAGGCGGTCTGCGATGAGACCCATTTCCGTCCTTGCCTGCTGCATGGAAACACCAGGCTTCAGCCGGGCGATCGCATCCAGATAATAGTCGTCGCGGGCATCGCGGGGCGGGTCTCCCAACGACAGCGGAATCCATAGCTGCCCGCCGCGAAAGGGGAAAACAAAATCCGGAGGCATGATCCCGACGATGGAAAAGGAGTCGTTATCCAGACGGACGCTCTTTGTCAGGACGTCCATGCGGCCGCCCATCACTGTTTGCCAGAATGAATAGCTCAAAATGACGGTTCGCGGCGCGCCTTCCCGCGCGTCTTCGTCAGTGAAGAGGCGCCCGGTCAGGGGCTTGACCGAAAGAACTTTGAAGAAATCCGGAGTCGCGGCCGTGCCTTCGATACGCTGAGGATCGCCTTCGCCCACAACATTCCATCTGAACTGAGCGTATGCTGCCATGGTTTCAAAGGAACCGGCTCTGCGGCGCCAGTCGTAGAAATTCGGCGGCGAGAGTTCGAGATGGGAGTACGCGGGAGTTCGCTGCCAGATTTGAACGAGCCGGTTGGCATCCGAAAACGTAAAGGGATGCAACAGCGCGTGATCCGCGACCGAAAATACAGCGGTAGTCGCTCCAATGCCGAGTCCGGTGACAGCAATCGCCGTCAGAGCAAAGCCGGGAGCACGTGTGGCCATCCTCGCGGCGTGACGCAAATCCTGCCGGAGAATGTCCCAATGGGCGCAACCGGCGTTGAAAATAGTATCGGCGATCTCACGGAGCCAGAGACAAAGGATCGACAGCGGGTTTCCCGCCTGGCGCCTCTTTTCAACGAAGATGTCGCGCAACTCGCCGCCGTATTCGCCGCGGAACGATGCCGGATAGAGGTACAAAAGAAATCGATGGAACCGCATCAGGCTTTCTCCGGCGCTATACCTCTCGCGCGAGCGAGTTTCACCATCTGTGTCAGCCGCCGCGCTTCGGCGCGGGCGACCGACAGACCAAAGGGTGTTATCCGGTAGTATCGCCGTCGTTCGTCGTCATCTTCGGGCGCCGGCCGCTCCCGCGTTTCGACGATCAAACCCTGTTCCTGCATCCTTTGAATCGATCGGTATAACGTTCCAGCGCTCATCTGCAGTTCTCCGTTCGTGCGCGCCGCAATGTCCTGGATGATTGCGTAGCCATGGCGGTCTTCGTCCGCCACAGCCATCAAGATGTGAAATGTGGCCGGCGGAAGCGGCAGAAGCGGATCAATCTCGTCATTTCTGTAAACCATAGCCAGTCAGGCTATAGCCGATATGGATACATTGTCAATGGCTATATGTATGGAACCATCATCTCTGAGCCACACATCTGCGGGTGTTTTCGTGCCGTGGCAGATTGTTGGCAGTGTATTAGGATGATCGTATGAGCAAACAACGTCTGTCGGCCTCCGTTGATCAAGACTTGATCGAAGCTGTGGAAAATGCAGTGGCCAGGGGCCGCTCGGAGAGTGTCAGCGCGTGGGTCAACGATGCCCTCAGGCTGAAGCTCGATCAAGACCGAAGATTGGAAGCGCTCGCCGGTTTCATTGCAGCTTACGAAGCCGGCCATGGTGAAATCACTCCAGACGAAATAAAACAGGCCGTACGCCGGGCGAGGGCGCGCGCAATTCCGGTCCGTGTAATGCCGGCAGACAAATCCACTTCACCGCACAGACCGCGCAGGCCGCGATGAGCCTCGTATTGGATGCCGGGGCGTTGGTAGCCGTCGAACGGACGATCGCGACACGATCGCATTAATCAAGCAGGAACTGCTTTCCGGACGGGCGCCGCACACCCATGGAGGCATCGTAGGCCAGGTGTGGCGGGGTGTATCCGGCCGGCAATCGAATCTGGCGCGGTTGTTGCCTGCTCTCCAGATTGCGCCGCTCGACGACGCATTGGGCCGCCGGGCAGGCATATTGCTCGGACGGACCCGGATGTCCGACGTCGTCGATGCGGCCGTTGTGCTGCTTGCGACAGACGGCGATTTCATCCTGACGTCCGATCCGGATCATCTGACGCCCCTTGCTCAGTCCGCAAACCTCGACGTCGACATCCTGCCTGTATAATCGCCGCACCGGATGGGAATTCCTAAGCTGGAAATGAAAACAGAGCGCGGATTCTGGCAGGCAACGATTGTGCTCTTCGCTGCGCTTGCGGTCCTGCTCTATTTGCCGGTTCTGGCCGGACGGGTGCCATTCCCGCGCGATATCGTGCTGCAGTTTCCCGCGTGGAACCGCACGGTGGTCGAAGCCTTTCGGGACTATGCGGATATCGGAGATCTGATTACGGCTTTTTACCCCTCGCGGGCATTCATGTCGAAGGCGATTCACGAAGGGACACTGCCGCTCTGGAATCCCTATCTGCTCAGCGGAACTCCTTTCCAGGCAAGTCCGCAATCCTCTCTGTTTTATCCGCCCAACGTGCTCTATTACATCCTGCCGCTTCCGGTTGCCTGGACACTGTGCCTGATGCTGCGCGTTTTTCTGGCAGGCGTCTTCATGACGCTGTTTGTCCGCGCTATCGGCGGATCCAGAGCCGGCTCGCTGTTTTCGGGTATCAGCTTCACACTCTGCGGCTTCCTGACCGCATGGCAAGGCCAGCCGATGGCGGATTCCGCCACATGGCTTCCGTTGATGTGCTACGCCGTGCTTCGCCTCGCAAAGCCGGAATCGAATGGCGGGATTGCGCTCGCAGCATTTGCGTTCGCAATGCCGGTCCTCGCGGGACATCCGGAAACAGCGGCGCATGTGACGCTGGTTGCGATCGCGATGGCCGTCGTCACCTGGGCCTCCTTACGTTTTGACCTTCGTTTTGCCTGGCGGTTCCTGGCGGCGGGCGCGCTCGCGGGCGGCCTTGCTTCCATTCAAATGATTCCAACACTCGAATGGCTGGCACAGATGCCGGGAGCGCTGGCGGCGAGATGGCCGCTGCTTCCGATGCACCAGGTTCTGGCCTGGGTGTCGCGCGACATGATCAGGGGACCCAATTCCGCGGGTGTCCAGGTCCCGGAGGCCGCCGCATATGCCGGAATGCTGACCCTGATTGTTGCCCCGCTCGGCCTGCTGCACCGCGCGAAGAGACACGTCCTATTCCTGGCGATCCTTACAATAACTGCTCTCGCCATTGCTTACGGGGTGGAACCGGCATACTCACTGGTAGCGCACATCCCCGTACTATCCGGCGTGAAAAACGGTCGAATGATCTTCCTGGCTGGCTTCGGAATCGCCGCCCTGGCGGGACTGGGAATCTCGGTCCTTGAAGAAGACGTTTTTTTCGGATCGCGCCGCCTTCTCGCATTTTCCATAGTGATGGCCACGGCCGCGGGCGTTTTTCTGCTCGTCTATGACTTGCGTCTCGCGACTGAAATCAGGATCGAGCTTATCCGGAGACCCTCATTTTCCCGGGCGATGCTGATTGCGGGGACGATCCCGGTGCTCCTGAGACTGTACGGCCGTTTGAAGGGCACCACATTCTCGAGCATCGCGTGCGCCATCGTTGCGTTTGATCTCATGACATTTGCCTATGGCTATACGGGATTCGCGACGCCTCGTGAAATCTTCCCAAACGCTCCAGTGTTCGACTTCCTTGCAAAGAATGCCGAGCCCGCCCGGTTCCGGGTTGCGCAGCTCAACGGCCCCTTTCCGGCAAATGCGAACATGGTTTATGGACTAGCCTCGGCTGACGGCTACGAAGTGCGGCTGACGCCCCTGCCTCACGCGCTCGCGCTCGACTATATGGCTGAGGGAGACGGAATCTTTTTCACCGCGGATCGTCTTTCGCGATTCAACGATCGCAGACTCGATCTGTTCAACGTGAAATATCTGGTGCTGCCACCCGATTCCCGGGAGTTCCATCGCTTTCTGTCTACGGGCCGGTATTCACTTGCTTACAACGACGGCGACATTGCCGCCCTCGAAAACAGGACGGCTCTGCCGCGAGCTTTCGTGGTCCCGCTAAGAGGCATGCGCGTGGTTCCGGAAATCAACGGTCAGCTGGCCGTCCTGAAAGATCCCACATTCGACCCTCAATACGCCTTCACCGTATCGAAGACTCCCGATGGAGTGACAAACCAACCGCAGAACCCGATGGTTCCGGGATTGCCGCTCTCGCACCATGCTGAGCTCATTGCCACCCATATCAATGACATCGCCGTCCGCGCCGCAAGCTCCGAACCGTCTGCTCTGATCTTCAGCCAGACGTACTATCCCGGTTGGCATGCCGAAGTCGACGGCCGGCGGACAGAAGTGTTTCCAGTGGATGTGGCGCTTACCGGTCTCATTGTTCCGTCCGGCTTGCACGACATTCGTCTTGTCTTCAGGCCCGCCAGCTTTGTCTACGGCGCCGCGCTTAGCGTCATATCTCTTGTCGTATTGGTGGTGATTGGGCTTACTGGAGCGAAAAGGTTAATACGAGGCGGATACTGCGATTCCCGGGTTTGAACACCCACTTCTTTACGGCGTCCAGGGTGTCGTTGTTGAGATCCGGAAGCTGGGAACTGGCGACGGATGCGGTTTTCACTTTTCCGTCCGGGCCGATATCGACGCGGAAAGCAATTGTTCCGGCCGCGTGCTTGGCTCGCAATATTTCCGGATAGTCCGGATAAACGGCATCGACGACTTCGATCGGCGCGCGCGTTTCGATTTCGTAGCGTATTGTTCCCTCTGCCACGGGAGCAGGGGGCGGCGCGGGCTTCGGCGGCGGTTCGAGTTCAGCGACTTTGTCGTGAACTTCTTTTGCGACCTGATCCAGATCGCGCTGATCGCCTTCCCGGCGCACGGCCTCGATGCGCTTGCGAATGTCCGCACTCTTCGCCAGGTACCCCTCGACGACGGATCGATCGGGATGAGGCAGGTCCGTCGCAATGCTGACATCCTGAAGCGCTTCGGCTGTTTGTCCCAGGGCGAGATGAACGTCCGCGCGAATCTCATAAAAGTGGTCGGCGTACTCGGGTTCCAGCTCCAAAGCTTTCGCGACAAGGGGCAGGGCCTTGTCCAACTGCTGGCCGGTCTGCGCGTCGACGCGGGCAAGTTCGGCATACGCTCTTCCCATCAGCGGCAGCAGTTGCACCGCCCGTTCGAGGGCGGCCTGCTGTGCCTGCACATCCTTCAGGTCCTTAACGTCCATCACGCCGAAGTGATATTGGACCAGGCCGTTATCCGGAAGTTCGCGGGCTGCGCGATCCATTGCCCGTACGGCTTCCGGAGCGGGCCGGTTATATTTGGTCAATATGGCGCGCGCGGCGCGCGCGTCTTTGGAATCGGCGTTGTACCAGCGTCCCGCCTCCGAATCGCGGGCTGACGCTACGAGAAGGTCACCGCGGTGGACGGCAAGCTTCGCCATATCCGCCTCGCTGCTCCTCAGCGCGGGCACAGTCGACGCTGCCTTCAATGGCGCCTCGACATAACCCTTTAACGGATCTTCCAGGGAATCGGCAGCGACCGGAAACTTCGGCGCGGTGGAAGACGGCTTGTGCAGGTCCGCAATGAACTGTTTCAGAGCCTCCGGCTTGCTGTCCAACAGCAGCCTCACAAGGCGATAAGACTCGGTGCGAAACGGTGTAGGCGGATCGTCATCTTTGTACGTCCCGCTTTGAACGATCGTGAACATATCCGCGGCGCTGAATGCATCCTCTGCAGAAATTGGTTTCGTATCCGCCGCCCGGCCGATGTTTCGCACATATTCCGCGGCGCCTTCCGCCAGCCAGAACGGGCGCCACACCACGTATCGTTCGAACAGCATATGACCCAGTGCGTGGCCGACATCGTTTGCGATAGCGTCCGGCGATTTATCCCGAGCCACAATGAAGACCCGATCGGGACCGCGAAGCAGATATGCAGCTTTCCGCAGCTGATTCTCTGCCGGAGTGTGATCGGGCAATGGCGTACCCAGGCCAGGAACATTGCCACCTCCACTTCCCGGAATACCTGGATCAGTGGGCACACCTGGACCACCGGTGCCTGTGGGACCGCCTGTGCCGCCTGGAATTCCGCCACCACCGGGAAGAGGAAGACCAAACGGCCCCGCCGGCCGCCGTTGTTGCACGGTGACGATATTCGGATCGCTCTTCACCGGAGGAAGCGCTTCATAGAAGTCCTGGTCTTCTTTAAAAAGAAACACTTCGATCGGAAATTGCCGTGGCGGAACCCTTCCGAACGCCTGCGCAAACGCAGCGACGCGATTTTCAAGGTCCGACAGCAGACGCCTGCCTTTCATCTCGCTGGTGTCGGTATAAAGCAGGAAGTGGTCGGATGAAACTTCGAACCACTTTGCCTCCTTCGGAGACATCAACAGCAGCGTTAACAAGAAGTAAAGCATCAGAAAAATTGTAGCGCAGAGTCGTGCTTACCATCCGAACATTCATGGTCTAATTGATTGCATGAGGGTCACCGACATTCTGAACAGCTGGAAAAGCATTCTCGAAGGGCGCCCGCCGGCATTGTCGATTGAGATCACGAAAGAATGCCCATTGGCCTGTCCCGGGTGCTATGCATACGGAGGCGAACATCTCGGCGGCAACGGACTCCTCAACCAGGTCAGCGATTACAGAGGTGACGAACTGATCCGGCGTTTCATGGATCTGGTCGAGCGGCACCAGCCCTTGCACATCTCCATCGTAGGCGGCGAACCTCTTGTCCGGTTCCGGGAGCTGAACGAAATCCTGCCGCGCCTGGACGCCCGCGGGATCAAAACGCACGTCGTCACCAGCGCGGTGCGCCCGGTACCGATCGAGTGGAAAAAGTATCTGAACGTCGCCGTCATCGTTTCCATCGATGGCCTGGCGCCCGAACACGACGTCCGCCGCAAACCCGCAACCTACGAACGTATCCTCAAGAACATCGAAGGGCACCATATTACGATCCACTGCACCATTACCCGCCAGATGACGGAGCGCACCGGATACTTGCGGGAATTCCTGGACTTCTGGTCGGTACGGCCTGAGATCGCCAGAATCTGGTTCAGCATCTTTACACCGCAAATCGGCGAAACCAGCTATGAGATCCTGCCGCAGCCGGCGCGCGTCAGCGTGGTGAGGGAACTGCTCGAATTCCGTCAGTTGTATCCAAAACTCGACATGACGGCGGTGACCATCAACGGACTCCTGAGCCCTCCCGCAAGTCCGAACGACTGCATCTTTGCGCGGACGACACAAACGATCACGGCGGATTTGAAAACCGGCATCACTCCGTGCCAGTTCGGCGGAAACCCCGATTGCTCCCAATGCGGCTGTATCGCCTCCGCAGGCCTGAATGCGATCGGCCGCGCCACGCTGCCGGGAGGAATGACAGTCGGGTGGCTCTACGAACAATCCCTGCAGGTCGGGAACAAAGTGGCGGCGATGCGGGAATACTAGTCCGCCTTAAAAAGCCTAATTCAAATTGCATCATTAGAGATTTTTTCATTTCTTCAAGTTGAAGAAATGAAAAAACCTCTAATGATGCAATGATCCAATGGTCTTATAGGGGGATGTTCCCGTGCTTTTTCGGGGGATTCTGATCCCGTTTGGTATCCAGCATCCGTAACGCCGTTATCAACTTTTTGCGTGTGAATTTCGGCTCGATGATTTCGTCGATAAACCCACGCTCGGCGGCTACGTATGGATTGGCAAACTTGTCGCGAAACTCCTGGACCTTCTCCTGGCGCACCTGCTCGACGTCTTTAGCTCCGGCCAGTTCCCGCCTGTAAATAATGTTGACCGCGCCCTCCGGTCCCATCACTGCGATTTCCGCGGTTGGATAAGCGAAGTTCACGTCGGTTCGAATGTGTTTGCTGGCCATCACGCAGTAGGCTCCGCCATATGCTTTTCTGGTGATCACGGTGAGTTTGGGCACCGTGGCTTCGGCAAAGGCGAACAATAGCTTCGCGCCGTGTTTGATAATGCCGCCGAACTCCTGATTCGATCCGGGAAGAAAACCGGGAACGTCTTCGAAAGTGATCAGAGGAATGTTGAAGGCATCGCAGAACCGTACGAACCGCGCGCCCTTCACCGATCCCGAAATGTCGAGACAGCCCGCAAGAAATGCAGGCTGATTCGCAACAATTCCGACCGAACGTCCATCCAGCCTTGCAAACCCGATCACCAGGTTCTTCGCGTAGTGCTCCTGAACTTCGAAGAAATAGCCCTCATCGACGACAGCGTGAATCACATCCTTGATGTCGTACGGGACGTTCGACTCGGCCGGCACGAGCGAATTCAACGATTCTTCGATACGATCCCAGGGGTCGTTCGTTGGACGCTTCGGCGGATCTTCCAGGTTGTTGGATGGAAGAAACGAAAGCAGCTCGCGCAGCAGCAGCAAACATTCCTCGTCATTGTGAGAGACAAAATGCGCCACGCCGCTCGTGCTGTTGTGCGTCATTGCGCCGCCCAGCTCTTCTTTCGTGACTTCTTCGTGAGTAACGGTCTTGATGACGTCCGGACCGGTGACGAACATGTAACTCGTCTTATCGACCATCGCGATGAAGTCCGTGATCGCGGGCGAGTAAACGGCGCCTCCCGCGCAAGGTCCCATGATCGCGGAAATCTGCGGAATCACTCCGGACGCAACGGTATTCCTCAAGAAAATGTCGGCGTAACCGGCCAGCGAAACGACGCCTTCCTGAATTCGGGCGCCGCCGGAATCATTCAGACCGATGACAGGAGCCCCCATCTTCATGGCGAGGTCCATCAGCTTGCAGATTTTGAGCGCGTTGGTTTCGCTGAGCGAACCGCCGAAGACGGTGAAGTCCTGAGCGAACACATACACCAGGCGCCCATCGATGCGGCCGTAGCCGCCGATCACGCCGTCACCCGGATACTGCTGCTCCTGCATTCCGAAATCGAGGCAGCGATGCGTGACAAACTTGTCGAGTTCTTCGAAGGAATCCTTGTCGAGCAGCAGCGCGATTCTTTCGCGGGCTGTGAGCTTACCTTCGGCCTTCTGCCGGTTCAGACGCTCGGCGCCGCCGCCGATTTCAGCGGCACGGTTCAATGTAAGAAGTTGCTCAATGCGGGAAGTCGCCGTAACTTTGGCCATCTTTGCTTTTGTGGCTATTCCCCTTACTTGATTACAGGGACCTTCTCCCAATCCTTGAGGAATTGCTCAACCCCTTTGTCCGTCAATGGATGTTTCAGCAGCTGGTCGAATACTTTCGCGGGCATCGTGCAGATGTCCGCCCCGAACAGCCCGGCCTGCACGACATGAACAGGATGCCGGATCGAGGCGACGAGAACCTCTGTCTTGAATTCGTAATTGTTGAAGATGGCAACGATCGTCTTGATCAGTTGCATGCCGTTTTCGCCGATATCGTCGAGACGGCCGACAAACGGGCTGACAAAGTATGCGCCGGCCTTCGCGGCCATGATCGCCTGTGGGGCCGAAAACACCAGCGTGACATTGACTCGGATGCGATCGTCGCTGAGAATCTTCGTCGCCTTGAGTCCTTCTTTCGTCATGGGACATTTGACGACGATGTTCGGATGCAGCTTTGCAAGGTGCCTTCCTTCCTCAACCATGCCGGCAGCATCGCGGCTCACCGTCTCCGCGCTGACAGGACCATTCACCAATGAGCAAATCTTGAGCAATTGATCCTCGAAGGTGTTCCCTTCCTTCGAAATAAGCGTCGGATTTGTCGTGATGCCGTCGAGAATGCCCGTGCTGGCAACCTCGCGGATCTCGTCAATATTTGCAGTATCGAGGAAGAACTTCATGGTCAGGCTCCTAAAGGACATTGTACTCCCCT
>DASXLG010000167.1 GCA_036496425.1 Terriglobia bacterium
CGCGGACCGCCGGATCGAAGTGAACGCCATATTTGTCGACCAGCGCCTTGATGGCAGCATAATCGCCCTCACCTTTGATGCGCATGAGTTCCGCCAGGAGCATTCCAACACCCTGACGCACCTTCGTGTAGTCCGTGACTCGAATCGAGGCTTTGCCGTTACGATTCGACCGCTCGATTCCTCCGGTTTTATCGCTGATGTAATTCACAATGAGCTGGCGATCGCGGGCGTGGTCTTCTTCGATCGTATCGCCTTTCGGGATCGCGCGGAGCTGCGTCAGCGCCACCTGAACGGATGAATCGTACATGGCCTTGGCAACCTCCTCCTGATTGTCGATGAGGCCGAGTTCCTTCAGTTTCGGATCCCAGATGTTCCATAACGCCATCAGGTCGGCTCGGGCTTCTTCCAGCGTGGAGAAGTATTCCTTCAGGTACGGTTCCGCCCCTCCTTTCAATCTGTCGTTGAGTTGCCCGGACCCATGTCCGATCACTTCGTGCAACGCCGTCTTCAGATCATCCGCCTGTTCGCCGTATTTCTCCTGGCGCTGCGCATCTTCCGGTGTTGCGGCAAATTCCTGGGTCATCTTCGCGCCTCGGGCGCGGCCGAGCGCGTGGCTGCTGCCGACGAAAAGGAAGTTTTTGGTTCCGTATTTTTCGTGGATTTCGTTTTCGTTAGGGAGATTGTCGCCGATGGTCGTTACGTGGAAGTCACCGGTTTCGATCAGAACTTCAACGGCTTTGACGACCGGCGCCTGAAACGCCTTCCTCTTATACTTCGCGTCCCACGACGCCTTTTGCTCGAAGTACGCGGCGTTCTGCGCCAGTTTCGTCATCGCATCGGTCACCGGCTTATCCGTTATCGTGACGAAGCTTTGCGAACTGCCTTTTGCGCCACGGGCATCGCGATAGATCTCGATAAAACCGTTGGCGAAATCGACTTGCGCGTCGTTTTGAACCCAGTCCGCTCCGAACTGGAGCCAGTCCTTCGGATCACCGGTTTGATAGTAGCGAATGAGATCGCCAATGACTTTGGCTTGAGCGGGTTCGGCGACCGATCTCGCTTTCTCGAGGTATTCATTCGCCTTTTTCAGGTAAACCGCATACAAACCCGGCGAGACGCGCCCGTCAGGAGTACCGGCCCGATACACTTCCTCGCGCAAGCGGCCGTCGGCGCCTTTCACGACTCGCGAGTTGAGCGGATATCGCTCCGTGAAATTTTTCAAGTCCTGAAGCGTTACGCCCTGATAGAACGTATTCGAACTCGCCTGAATGATGTCCTGGCCCGCTGGAGGAGTTTTAGCCGTCGGCAGCGGCTCGAAACCGGCATCGAAAATCGCGGGACGCAGATCCGCCAGTTCACTGCGAAGACCGGCAGGCGCCGGAATCGCAGGAAGATCGCCATATGCTGTTTTGAATGCTCCGGCGGCCTGTGCCTTCACCGCGGCGTTTTGAAGATCGTCGAACGTAAACCCTGGAAGAAACTTCTGCCCGGTCGTTTCATTATGATTGCCCCGGTTGGCCCAGAACAGAAGCGCGTAATCCCGGATCTTCTTGAAGGTATCCGCATCCGCACTGGCCGGCCGAGCCACGATTTCCTCGATTATCCGTTTTTCACGCAGACCAAAACGTGAAAGCTGATCGTAAATCATCGGATCGATGGCAATCGAAGCCTGCGTCAGCCAATAAGCGAGCGCCTGACGGCGCGCATCAAGCTGGCCGAAGCTATCCGCCCGGAGCTCGAGAAAGGCAGTCTCGCCGACCCGCTCAACAATCCGGCTGCTTGCCGAAGGCTGATTCTGGGCCGTCATGGCGGAGGCAAAAAACACGATAAGTATGAACGCAGGGAGCAGTATGAGGACCTTCATAAACTAATGAAGTCTAGTATCCCTCCAGGGTAAGCACAACGGCGCAATTATTACCCTTCCATAGAGAACGGCCGGTGGATTCGAAGACGCTCTTGAACGGTTTATGTCTCTAAACTGTAAAATCTTGTAAGGTCCGCTCAGACGTTAAGCGGTATTGTGGAAAATGAAGTCTATAAAAACGAGAACGAGACGGCCGCAAGACGGCGCTTGAGCCTTCAGAGGAGTACATGAAAAGAACCGCTTTATTACTATTCGTGTTGTTTTGTGCTGCACCGGCATTCGCGCAGGTAGCGTTTATGGGCCAGAATACCTGGTTCCCGAACGTGGACGTCGGTGGGGATCCGAATGGATTGCACTATGTAACCCTTGTGCAGGCGTCGAATAATACTTCATCGTTCATTACGGGCACGATTCAGGTTTTCTCGGCTTCGGGAGCGGCTCTTCCTGTTTCCTACGATGGGGGAGCCAATGCGACTGCGGATAGCTTCGAACTGGACTCGGGCGTCACAAAGCAGATCCAGATCGGCCTCAGCGGCGCGATCACGCAAGCGTGGGTGCAAATCACATCCAGCCCGAATTTCGCGGAGACGACGGTCATCGTTCAATATCTGGCCGGCTCGTCGGTTCTCACAGAGATTGGAATAAACCCGTTTTTCCAAGGCGCGGAACTGCCGAGCGCGCTCTTTCCGGTTGAAACCAGCGCCAATCTGAACACCGGAATCGCGATCGCGAATCCTAACAGTGCTTCGGTTGTGCAGGCGCAGCTATTCAGTGGTTCGACGTTGCTCGGTACCATGACGATACCGCTGGCACAAAACGGTTATACTGCCAAACTAATAACCGATCTGTTTCCAACGTTTTCCGGAATTGGGCAATTGCAGCTTCTGTCGTGCACCACAACGGCATGTACCGCCGCTGGACCCGGCTTTGTCGCAACGGCGCTTCGGCTGAATCTGGCCAACAATTCGTTCACGGCCCTTCCCGTGGAACAAAGTGCTACCGCCGGCAGCCAGATCGTGCCTCACATCGCATTTGGTGGAGATCCGAACGGCATCAACCTCCAGACGGTGTTGTACCTGACGAATCCGTCTTTGTCCGGTGTGACCGGTCAGGCCAGCCTTTTCGATAACAACGGCAACCCTATCGCAGCATCGGCAAACGGAGGAGCGCCGCAGTCCAGCTTCGCGTTTACGGTACTCGGGGGCGGCGTGATGAAAATCACCCTGAGCGGGGGTTCCACGCTGCAACAGGGATGGGTTTTCCTCACATTGCCGTCGCAGACGACACTAATTGTCAACGCGCTGTTTCAAACCTACAACGGCCCAACCGTGATCTCTGAAGCGAGTGTGCTCGCAACGCCGCCGCAAACAGAAGGTCTGGTCTATGTAAATCTGGCGCCGAACCTCACAGACATCGGTTTGGCTCTGGCGAATCCGCAAACTACCAGCAATACCATCACACTGACCCTCTACAATTCGGCTGGGTTCGTCTTCGCAACTCAAAGCATTACGCTCGCGCCTTTTGGACATCTGGCGCAATATCTGGATCAGATTTTCTCTCAATTGGCGGGAGCCAACTTCACCGGCACATTGTCGATGCAGAGTGCCCTGGGATTTTCGACGGTCGCGCTACGACAAAATTTAACCAGTCAGGCGGGTTTTGCGGCGTTGCCGGTTCCGGCTGACATTATGTTCATCCCATCGGTAACGAACGCATCTATCGTCAGCACAAACCGGACGTCCGGGGGGCAGGTAAACTTCACCATCAGCGTTACAGATTTCAGCCCCAACCTCGTCACTCCGACCTCAACAGCCGTAACAGTCTTTGTAGCGGTCAACTATACGAATCTGGGGAATAATGGCTTCGACGGATATTATCAGGTACTCGTTGACGGAACGAGTCTGCTGAACACACCTTCAGGCACCTTGACCGGAACGTTCGTGGGCCAAAACCCGAGCATATCCAGTGGAACACCGGCCGTCCTGTATGTCGCCGTAGAGGACTCCCTGGGCAATCCCAGCAATATCCTTACACTGCCGTTCAAGTTCTGAATTCGATCAGTCGCGCCGCCGGGCGCGACTGATCGATGGTCAACCGGGCCACGCCGATCGGAAGCTTGAATCGGCGCGGCCCGGCGCCTCCCGGATTCAAATACAGAATGCCGCCGCGCCGCTCGATTGACGGTTTGTGGGAGTGGCCGCTGACAATCACCGCGCAGCCGTCAGAATCATGTGCAGTCTCCATTTTCTTGAGGTCGTGAATCATGAAGATGGAAATGCCTCCTACCGAAAGCCTCTTAAATTCGGGAATACCTTTCGCCCAGGCTTCAGTGTCGTTATTGCCACGGATGGCAATGACGGGCGCGAGCCTCTGCAGTGCATTCAGGACCTCGAGGCTTCCGATATCGCCTGCGTGAAGAATTAAATCGACCTTCCTGAAGACTCTCAGAACTTCAGGCCGGAGGAGGCCGTGTGTGTCCGAGATGACGCCAACGACAGGCATTGGATCTCTCTTCCGCTACACCGTCTCCAGTTCCGCGTATTTGGCAATCATCTTCTTCAGGCCATGCGAGATGAAGCTGACGGTGAGCTTCAGGTCGTCTCCGGCCCCTTCGGTGCGAAGGATCGTGCCGTAGCCGTACTTGGCGTGCTTGACCCGCGTGCCGAGAGCCCATGCGCCGCCGGATTTCTTCTTCGGTTCGGACGGTCTGTAGGCGGGGGCCGCTGTCTTTTCACCGCCGCCCAGAACCTTCATCACAGCATCAGCCGTATCGTAGCTTGTGCCCCCGTATCTCATGGCGGGCTTGCGCCGGCGTTCGCCGACGTCTTCCACCAGGTCCTGTGGTACTTCGGCAAGGAAGCGCGAAGGCTCGGACACCTGGTGATCCATGTTGCCGAAATAACGCCGGAAACGCGCGGACGTCAGATACAGCTTGTTCTCGGCGCGTGTCATTCCGACGTAAAAAAGGCGGCGCTCCTCTTCCAGCTGGGCAGCTTCCGCGATTGAACGGCTATGGGGAAAAAGTCCGTCTTCCAGTCCCATGATCAGAACCACGGGAAACTCGAGACCCTTCGCGGTATGCAGCGTCATCAATGAAACAGGAGTGGCTTCGTCATAGGCATCCTGATCTGAAACCAGCGCCGCATGGTCCAGGAACTCGCGCAGCTTCTCGCCGCGCTCATGGCTTTCTTCCGCGGCGGTGAGCAGTTCACGGATATTTTCGATGCGGCTTTCCGCTTCTTCGGTGCCTTCTTCCTGAAGCGTCTCGAGATACTTCGTCCCACTGACGATCTTTTCCAATAATGCCGCGCTGGACAACTCCGCGGCGCCTTGAACGAAGCCGGCGACCAGCCGGTAGAAGGCTTCGAGGCCACGAAGCGTCCGCATCGGCAGCCGGGCTTCGCGGACCGTAGCTTCGATTGCATCCCAGATCGAGATACCGCGTTCCACGGCAAGCTCTTCGAGAGCGTCCGTTGTGGTCTTTCCGATCCCTCGCGCCGGAACGTTGATGACGCGAAGAACGTGCACCGAATCATGCGGGTTCAAAGCGACGGTCAGGTAACCGATCATGTCCTTGATCTCGGCCCGTTCGTAGAAACTGAAGCCGCCGACGATCCGGTATTTCATATTGTAGCGGCGGAGTTTTTCTTCGAGGATGCGCGAGATAAAGTTTGTACGGTATAACACCGCCATTCGCGCCCCCGGGTCCGACTTCTGGTGAAAGAGAAGGCGCTCGGCGACATACATGGCTTCTGCCTCCGCGTCGGCCGCCTCCAGATAGGTGATGAGGTCGCCGGAAGGATTCTGCGTCCAGAGCGACTTGCCTTTCCGCATTTCGTTGTTGGCCACAACGGCGCTTGCGGCAGCAAGAATGTTCTTCGTGGAACGGTAGTTCTGTTCGAGTTTGATGGTGCGGACGCGCGGAAAGTCCTTCTCGAACGACAGAATGTTCTGAATGTCGGCGCCGCGCCAGCTGTAGATCGACTGGTCCTCGTCACCCACCACACAAATGTTGTCGTGTACGCGCGTCAGATGCCGCACCAGCCGGTACTGCTGGCGGTTGGTATCCTGGTATTCGTCGACCATCACGTACTGGAACCGCATGCTGTACTTTTCGGCGGATGCGGGGAACTTGTCGAACAGATCGACCGTCTTGATCAGCAGATCGTCGAAGTCGAGCGCATTCGATTTCTTGAGCCGCTTTTCATATTCGTTGAAAACGTTCGCGGTGAATTCCCATGACGGGTCCCACGAATCGTCGAGCAGATTCTGGGCGGTCTTGCCGTGATTTTTCGCATGACTGATGCGCGAATGGATCGTCTTCGCGGTGACGAGGCGGTCGTCGACCTTCAGGTCTTTCATGGCGGCTTTCACGACCTGCATCTGATCGGAGTCGTCGTAGATCGTGAAGTCCCGCGTGTAATCCAGCGCTTCGATTTCGCGGCGCAGAATGCGCACACACAGCGAATGGAACGTCGAAATCAACGGGTCGCCCAGCCGCGCGGCGCGGAGCAGATTGCGCACGCGGGATTTCATCTGGTCCGAGGCTTTGTTCGTAAAGGTGACGGCTAGAATCTGGTCGGGCCGCACATCGCGATCCTCGATCAGATGCGCGACTCGATAGGTGATGACGCGCGTCTTGCCGCTGCCAGCGCCGGCCAGAATAAGGACCGGGCCCTCGGTAGTCTGCGCCGCTTCAAGTTGTTGGGGATTCAAGAGTTTAGCTAGATCCATGATTCTGTAGGGGCGGTCTGTGACCGCCCGGGGCGCTCATAGAGCGCCCCTACAATGCGGCTCATTCCACTGTAACGCTTTTGGCTAGATTCCGGGGCTGGTCAATGTCGCAACCGCGCCGGACAGCACAATGATAAGCAAGCAGCTGGAGCGGAATGACTTCCAGAATCGGAAGCAGCAACTCATTGGTGGGCGGAATGGGGATGTAGTGCTCGGCACTCTCCTTCAAATCGGCGTCTCCTTCATTGCCGACCGCCACAATGATGCCGTCGCGCGATTTCACTTCCCTGATATTGTTCAAAACTTTCTCGTAACGCTGCTGGGATTCGGGGGAATCCGGATCGTATGCAGCGAGAAACACAACGGGCAGATTTTCGTCGATCAGCGCATTCGGCCCGTGCTTCATTTCACCCGCCGGATAGCCTTCCGCGTGGATATACGACAGCTCCTTGAGCTTCAGCGCGCCTTCCAACGCGATAGGGTAATGGATGCCTCGTGCCAGGAACAGGAAATCGCGCTGCCGGAAAAGGCCCTTGCTGATGTCTTCGATCGGCTTCGCGCCTTCCAGAATGCTTTCCATCTTGTGGGGCAACTCGGTCAAATCCGTCAGTGCCTTGCGGATTTCCGCGCCGCTTCGCGTTTTGTGCAGCTTGGCGAGATGAAGCGCAATCAGGTACAGACACGTGAGTTGAGTCGTGAACGCCTTGGTCGACGCCACACCGATTTCAGGGCCCGCCCGCGTATAGAGAACGGCGTCGGCGACACGGGTGGTCATCGAGCCGACGACATTTGTGATCGTCAGGCTTTTTCCTGCGCCCTGAAGCTGACGTTGCGCGGCAATCGTGTCAAGCGTTTCTCCGGACTGCGTGATAAAGATGAAAAGCGTATCCGGAAGAACCACCGGATTGCGATAGCGGTATTCGCTGGCGTAATCGACTTCCACCGGCACACGGGCGAACGACTCGATCATGTATTTGCCGGCCAGCGCCGCATGAGAACTGGTTCCACAAGCCAGGATCCGGATCTGTTTGAAGCTTTTCCACAGCTCTTCGGAAAACGCGGCATCCTCGAGGTGGATGGTGTTGGTGTCCAGCGAAAACCGACCAAGGACCGTGTTCTCGACGGCAACAGGCTGCTCGTAAATCTCTTTAAGCATGAAATGCTTGTAGCCGCCCTTTTCAGCCATGATCGGGTCCCACGTGATGTGCTGAAACTGCGGCTGACGGACATCACCGGCCGTGTCGAGCAGCCTGATACCGTCACGGGCTACCACGGCGACTTCATGATCATCCAAAAACAAAATCGAGCGGGTGTACGGCAGCATCGCCGGCACGTCGGAAGCAACAAAACCCTCTCCGTCGACAGCGCCGACGATCAGCGGATTGCCTTCGCGTACGGCGACGATCTTCTGGGGGTCGTCCGCGGAGAGGCAGGTGAACGCAAACAAGCCTTTGAGCTGCGCGAGCGTCTTGACCACAGCCTCTTCGAGTTTGCCGTCAAAATATTTCTCAATAAGATGCGCGATGACTTCGGTGTCCGTTTCGGTCGTGAACTTATGCCCTTCGTTCATCAGTTCCCGCTTCAAGGAAAGATAGTTCTCAATGATGCCATTGTGGGCAACGACGATTCGTCCTTTGCAATCGCGATGCGGATGCGCGTTTTCTTCCGTCGGACGGCCGTGGGTCGCCCAGCGGGTGTGACCCAGGCCAAATTGGCCCGTAACGGGCTGTCTGGATAGAAGCTCTTCGAGGTTTCTCAACTTGCCCGAAGCCCGCCGGACCTGAAGCTTGCCGTCCTCCACGATCGCGATACCGGCTGAATCGTAACCACGGTACTCGAGGGAGCGCAGGCCTCCCATGATGATGGGTACCGGGTCACGCGGTCCGACGTATCCGAAAATTCCACACATGCCGCCCAAAGAATACCACTGAG
>DASXLG010000168.1 GCA_036496425.1 Terriglobia bacterium
CTTCGACGACGACATAAAAACCCTCTTTCAGTCCGGTGGTTTTCAGGTTTTGAGTGCCTGCAATCTCGGAATTGCGCGCCGAAACAGTCAATACTCCGCCGGCCGCCATCGCGTCACGCGCGTTGATGCAAAGGTTCATGAAGAGTTGATTCAGCTGGGTGCTGTCGCCTGAAACGGGCCACAGGTTCGCCGCCACCTCGTCGACAAGCTGTATCGATTTTGGAAGAGTCTCGCCGAGGATCTTTTCCACGTCCCTTAGAAGATGCCGGACCTGCAGCGTTCCGCGGCGGCTTTCGATACCGCGTGCGAACGCTAACACCTGTTTTACCAGGTCTGCCCCACGGCGCGTGCTCAATTCCAGCGTTTCCAGAGTCTGGCGGTCGCGTTCATCCCGGCTCCGTTCGCGGAGCAGTTGCGTTCCCATCAGGATGGGGGCAAGGATATTGTTCAAATCGTGCGCAATTCCGCTGGCAAGCGTCCCAATAGTCTCAACCCGCTGCGAGCGCATTAACTGCGCCTCGATTTTCTTCTTTTCGGTCACGTCATTTGCCAGAATCAGCTTGGCGTCCCTGCCCGAGAAGACGAAGCCGTGAGATGCGATTTCGACCTCTATCCTCGTTCCATCTTTTTTCTTGTGTTGCTGAGTGGAGCCGCCCTCGATCGTCTCCCGGATATCCGGTACGGTCATCTGGAGAAATTCTGTTCGATCGTATCCGTAGGCTTCCACCGCGGCGTCGTTGACTGCAAGGAAGCCAAGCGTTTGCGCGTCGTAAACCCACATCGGGTGCGGATTATTTTCGAACAACAGACGGTAGCGCTCCTCGGAGGCGCGCAAAGCTTCCTCGGCGTTTTTCCGTTCGCTGACGTCGCTCAGAATGCCGTCGATTCGAACCAGCTTTCCGACGTGATCAATGACGGGTTTCAGCCTGGCTTCAATCCAGCGGACGGTTCCGTCGCGATGCACGGCACGGAACTGCTCTTGAACAGACTTTCCGACCCTCAAGCTGGATACGACATCGCTGAATCCGGCCAGGTCGTGTTCGAAAACGCACTTCTCCCAGAGCCGCGCGTCATCCAGAAAAGCCCTCGATGGCCAGCCCGAAATTCGCTCGCAGGACGGAGAAATCTGCAGCAGCCTGTTCTGGACGGCGTCGAGTGAGATAAAGACATCATCCAGGTTGTCGAAGAGGTTGTGAAGCTGGGTGGACGCGAGCGCCAGTTGCTGCTCGGTCTTTCGCCGCCGCTTCCGTTCCTCGGCGTCCCGCATGACCCTCTGGACTGCCGGAACGAGACGGGCGAATCGATGTTTGAGCACATAGTCCGTCGCGCCGCTCAAGAGGCTGTCGATGGCGGCTTCTTCGCCGATGGTCCCGGAAACAAAAATGAAGGGGATGTCGGGATATCTCTCCCGGACGATTTCCAGCGCGGCCATCCCGTTGAATGCGGGGAGACTCAGGTCGCTGATCACCAGGTCGAACTCGCGTTCCTGCAGGGCTGTGACGAAGCCGCTCTTCGTGTCGACTCGCAGTATGTCGCATTGAAGCCCGGCTTCTCTCAGGTTCACCTGCAGGAATTCGCCATCGAGGGGATCGTCTTCAAGGTGGAGAATCCGCAGAGCTGCTGCGGCTGGTCTTTCAGATTTCATTGGATCAACCTTCCGGAAATGACGGGGAAAGATGCGAAGACGCCGGATATCATCCGGATATCAGCGGGGGTGGAAATCCGTTCCCATTCAGAAGCTGTCATGCGTCCTTGCCTCGCGCACGTCTACCACGGGCGCCAGTCGCCCCGACAGTAAACGTTGAATTCACGCCCAACGGTCACATCCTTGTTCCCCGGGCAGCAGCTCCCTCAATAGTTCAACAGGACAATATAAGTATCTAAAACTGCACTCGAATGCTGTCAGGGTAAGAGGAGGGCAAACGTTTTGCAAGGCTTTTTGTCAAGAAGTCATTTGCCTCTGTGACAGTCATGTCACAGTGCAGGCTTCAGCCCTTGGCTGGAAATCCGCAGACTTGATGACTGCCCCCACTTGTCAGAGCGGCCCCTGTTGCACACGCACCCTGGGGGCCTACAATATTCTTATGGCTAATCTCTCGCGTGCATATTCCGAGAACGTTCAGGGCAACTTTTTCGTCGATGACACCTGCATCGACTGCGATCTGTGCCGGCAGATTGCTCCGTCGGTCTTCCAGGACGAGGGCGATCATTCGGCGGTTTACCATCAGCCGGGCTCTCCGTCCGAGACACAAAGGGCAGCCATGGCGCTGGTGGCCTGTCCGACCGGATCGATTGGCACTCATGAAAAGCTGGATATCCGGGCTGCTGCGGCTTCTTATCCCGAACGGATCGACGAAAACGTTTATTTTTGCGGGTACGCGTCACCCAATTCCTACGGGGCGGCGTCTTATATGATTACGCGGCCTGAAGGGAACGTCCTCGTCGACTGCCCGCGTTACGCCAAAACACTGGTACGGCGGATTGAGGAAATGGGCGGAATTTCGCTCATTTTGTTCTCGCACCGGGATGACGTTGCGGATCACCGGAAATTTCACGAGCACTTCGGGTGTCCGCGGATCATTCATCGTGCGGATGCGGACGGAATCGAGACGGAGCAGGTCCTGGATGGGCAGGAGCCGGTGGCGCTCGACAAGGATCTCCTGGTGATTCCGGTGCCGGGGCATACCCGGGGTCACGTGGTGCTGCTCTACAAAAACAAGTTTCTGTTCACCGGCGACCACCTGGCGTGGTCGGATAACCGGGGTGGATTGATCGCCTTCCGCGACGTTGCATGGTACTCTTGGCCCGAACAGACAAAATCGATGAAGCGTTTACTCGACTACGAGTTCGAGTGGGTGCTTCCCGGCCACGGCCGCCGGGCGCATCAACCTCGCGACGTCATGCGGCGCAAGTTGATCGACTGCATCAGCTGGATGGAGAAAACACATTGAAGCCAATCACAAAAGTTGCTGCGAGCACTGCGCTCGCGCTGTTGCTGCTCGTGACCGCGGCGGCGGCGCAGACGGTGAAGTTCACGGACCACAAACTGAAGAACGGCTTGCGCGTCATTCTGTCGGAAGATCATTCCGCGCCGACCTACTCCATCTCGGTTACCTATAACGCCGGATCCCGCGACGAACGGGATGGCCGGACCGGTTTCGCGCACCTGTTCGAGCACATGATGTTTCAAGGCTCGGAAAACGTCGGCAAGGGCGAACACTTCGTGCTGATCGAAAACAACGGCGGCGGAATGAACGGTTCCACCACCGCGGATCGAACCGAATATCACGAAACGCTGCCCGCCAATCAGCTGGATCTCGGCCTGTTCCTCGAAGCGGACCGCATGAAATCGCTCGCCATCACGCAGGCGAATCTGGATAACCAGCGCGAAACTGTCAAAGAAGAAAAGCGCCAGCGGCACGACAACCAGCCTTACGGCCAGACCTTCGATACGCTGTTCGAAACCGCATACGATAATTTCGCGTACAAGCACTCAACCATCGGTTCGATGGACGATCTGAATGCCGCCTCCACAAAGGATGTCACGCAGTTCTTTAAAACCTATTACGCTCCGAACAATGCCGTGCTCGTCCTGGTCGGAGATTTCAAAAGCAGCGACGCGCTCGCCAAAGTGGAAAAATACTTCGGCAGCATTCCGTCACAGCCGGCGCCGCCAGTTCCCGACATGAGCGAACCGAAGCAGACGGCGGAACGGCGAAAAACGCTGGAAGACCCGCTGGCGCAGCTCACCCGCATCGATATGGGCTGGAAAATTCCGCCCGGGAATACGCCCGACTTCTTTGCAATGTACGTGCTGGGCGAGATCCTTTCCACCGGGCAATCGTCCCGCTTTTATCAAACGCTCGTGCGAGACAAACAGGTTGCCGTCCAGGAAGGCGCCGGTCCCGACGAACGCCGGGGGCCCTCCTTATTTATTGTCGACCTGGTTGTGACGCCGGGTAAGAATCCGCAGGAAGCCGAGAAGCTGGTGTACGAGGAACTCGAGAAAGTGAAGAGCGGAGGCGTCACCGATGACGAGCTTCAAAAGGTCCGCATGGAAGTGAAGCGCGGCAAGGTCGAACAGCTGGAAGGCACATTGTTCCGCGCCGAACAACTCGGTGTGAATGCCGTGTTCTATGGCGATCCCAATGTGATCAACACAGGAAATGACAAACTGATGGCTGTGACGAAAGACCAGATCCAGAAGGCCGCGCGCACCTATCTGACCGATGCCAACCGTACGGTGTTGCTCACCGTACCGAAAACTCAGGCTGGCGGTGCAAAGTGAAAAAGCGGACGCTTCTCGCACTGATTTCCGCTTTACTGGTTCTCGGCCTTATCGGTTCGGCCTCTGCGCAGGAAGACCACTCTGCCGATCTGAGCAAAGTCGAAAGAAAGAACCGCGCCCCCGTCTCCAAAGACATATTGAAGGTCACGCTGCCGCGCGCCACGGAAACCACGCTATCCAACGGGTTGACAGTCCTGATTCTGGAGAACCACCGGCTTCCCATGATCTCGATGCAGATGTATATCAACGGCGGCGGACCTATCTACGAGCCTGCCGATATGCCGGGCCTGGCCAGCGTGACGGCGCAGATGCTGCGCGAGGGAACCAAAACCAGAAACAGCGTGCAGATCGCGGAACAGGCGGCTCTGCTCGGTGCTGAGATCGGCGCGTCTTCGAATTTCGGTTCGTCGGCGACGGTGGTCAACATTTCCGGCCTCAGCGATAACTTCGACCAATGGTTTGCGCTCGCAACGGATGTCGTGCTGAACCCCAGCTTCCCGGCTGATGAACTCAGCCGGCTCAAGCAGCGGATGAAAGCGCAGTTGCAGCAGCAGCGCGCGAATCCGAATTTCCTTTCGACCGAGAGGTTCAATCGGGCTGTCTACGGCTCGCATCCGGCCGCGGTGGTGTCCGCCACCAATGCATCCATCGATGCGATCACGCCGGCAATGCTCCAAAAATGGCATGACGAACGCTACGCGCCGCAGAACTCCATTCTCGGTATCGCGGGCGACGTCAAGGCCGCGGAGATTGTTCCGAAACTGGAAAGGGCCTTTGGCGGCTGGAAGAAGACCGGCCTGAAGGAAGTGTTGCCTGAAAACCCGAGGCCGGTTCCTTCGAAAAGAGTCTTTCTTGTGGATCGCCCGAACTCGGTGCAGACCACGGTCGTGTTGGGCAATATTGCGATCGACCGCCGCGATCCGGATTATGTCGCGCTCAGCGTCGCGAATCACATTCTTGGCGGCGGCACCACCGGGCGGCTGTTTTTGAATCTCCGCGAAGAGAAGGGATATACCTACGGCGTCTACAGCTCTCTCACCGCGCTGAAATATCCCGGGCCGTGGCGCGCGGGCGGCGATGTCCGTACCGAGGTCACCGGCGGAGCGATGACGGAGTTCTATAAGGAATTCCAGCGCCTGAGGAATGAGCCGGTTCCCGCCGGCGAACTGGATGAGGCGAAGCGCGCGATCGTTGCCTCATTCGCGCTGTCGCTCGAAAGTCCTGCCGAGCTTCTGGGGGATGAGATCGTCCGGAAGATCTACGGCTTCCCGCCGGATTACTGGGACACCTATCCAGCCAAAGTCACGGCAGTTACCGCTGACGATATCCAGCGCGTCGCGAGGAAATACCTCAACCCGGATAACATGCAGGTCGTGGCCGTAGGCGATGTCGGGAAGATCAAATCGGTGATGGAGATGTACGGCCCGGTAGAGGTCTATGATGCGGATGGGAAGAAAGTCGGGAACTGATCAGCCGCAGATGACGCGGATGACGCAGATGGGGCTCAATCGAATGCGTCCCCATCTGCGTCATCCGCGTCATCTGCGGCTAATTTCTTCGTAGAAACCACGTTTACTCTCGCCCTGTCTGTTCGAGAAGCATTCTGAAGGTGCCGTCGCCGGCACTGAACAAAACATGGAGCATCAAATGGTTCGAGTCCGTCTTTCGCGTTTTGTGCTGGTTGTATTGCTTCTTGCGTCCGCAATCTCCGCCCTGCAGGCCCAAGGCAAAATCACGACTCCGAAAGAGCAATTCGGGTTCAATATCGGCGACGATTACGTGCTCGTCAATTACACGCAGTATGAGACGTACCTGAAGAAGCTCGGCCAGGAATCGAACCGGCTCGCGGTCCTGCCGATCGGGAAATCTTCCGAAGGGCGCACGATGTATGCCGGTATCATCTCGTCTCCCGAAAACCTGAAGAAGCTGGACCGCTTGAAGCGATTGCCGGCCGTCTGTCCCGCTCCGAAGGCTTGAGCGATGAACAGGCACACGCGCTCGCCGCGGAAGGAAAGTCGGTCATCTGGATCGACGGCGGCCTCCACGCCACGGAAGTGCTCGGCGCACAGCAGCTCATCGAGCTGCAGTATCAGATGGACACCCGCAACGATCCGGAGACGATGCGGTTTCTCAACGACGATATTCTGATCACCTGCCTCGTCAACCCCGACGGCATGGAGCTGGTCTCCAACTGGTACATGCGCGATCCCGACCCTGAGAAGCGATCCACGGCCAATGTGCCGGTTCTCTACAACAAGTACGCCGGTCACGACGACAATCGCGACTTTTACATGGTGAACCTTTCCGAGTCGGATGCCATCAACCGCATCCTGTACCGCGAGTTCTACCCCGTCATCATGTATAACCATCACCAGACCGGCCCCGCCGGCACGGTGATGTTCTCGCCTCCGTTCCGCGATCCGTTCAACTTCAATTTCGATCCGCTCATCGTTTCGGAACTGGACGAAGTGGCGGCGGCGATGCACAGCCGCTTCATTGCGGAAGACAAACCGGGCGTGACCATGCGTTCAGGCGCCACATACTCGACCTGGTACAACGGCGGGCTGCGGACCTCGACTTATTTTCACAACATCATCGGAATTCTGACGGAAGCGATCGGCAATCCGACTCCGCAGGAAATCCCGCTGGTCTTCCGCCAGCAGCTGCCGCGCCAGGATCTGATGTACCCGATCGCGCCGCAGCTCTGGCATTTCCGCCAGTCGATCGAATACTCGATCACGGCGGATCGCGCCATTCTGGACTATGCGTCCCGGCATAAGGACCAGCTCCTCTTCAATCAATATTTGATGGGAAAGAATTCTATCGAACGCGGAAACCGCGATTCGTGGACCATCAGCCCGCACCGTCTCGATGCCGTCGAGACGGCCGCGAATGACGAACGGCAGCAGGAGCAGAGAGGCGGACAACGTCAACCGGTTGCTGAATTCCGGCGAGGATGTCTATTGGGTGAAGAATGCGTTTACCGCGGCCGGCAGGAAGTGGCCCGCCGGGACAGACTTCATTCCGGCCAAAGCGTCGACGCTGCCGAAGCTGCGGAAGCTTGCGGCGGGGGTCGGCTTGAATTTCGAAGCTGTTCCGGTAAAGCCGCCGGGAGAAGCCCTGATGCTCAGGCCTCCGCGCATCGGCCTGGTGGACCGCTACGGCGGCTCGATGTCTTCCGGATGGATCCGCTACGAACTCGAGAAGTTCGAATTCGCATTCACTCAAGTGTTCCCGCCGGTTCTGGATCAGGGTGGTCTGTCACAGAAATTCGATGTGCTTATCGTGCCGAGCGATCTCGCGCTGTCGGGAGCGGCCGCGCCCGCAGGCGGAGGCGACGTGCCCGCGGCCGCCGCAGTGAACAACCGGGGCGATATCCCCGAAGAATATCGTGACCGTGTGGGGACGATGAGCAACGCCAGGACTGTTCCGCAATTGAAAAAGTTCATGGAAGAGGGCGGCACTGTCGTCACGATCGGGAACGCGACGAGCCTTGCCATGCAATTGGGTCTGCCGGTTTCGAGCGCTCTCGTGGACCAGTCGCCCGATGGCAGGGAGACCGCGCTGCCGGCAACGAAGTTCTACGTTCCGGGTTCCGTGCTCCAGGCGGCCGTGGATAACACGAATCCACTCGCGTTCGGGATGAGCGACAAGGTCGACTTCTTCTTTGAAAATGATCCGTCATTCAAACTGAAGCCCGATGCGCTCGCCAAGGGCGTGAAGCCGGTTTCGTGGTTTGACTCGGACCAGCCGCTGCGGAGCGGCTGGGGCTGGGGGCAGGGCTACCTTAAGGATTCCGTGGCCGTCGTGGCCGCGCAGGTCGGCAAAGGCAAGCTGTTTATGTACGGGCCCGAAATTACGTACCGGGGACAGCCCCACGGCACGTTCAAGTTCCTGTTCAACGGCATCTATTACGGCCGGACGGAGACGGTGAACCTCAGCGTAAATTGAGTATCTGGTGCTAAACTGGGCGCGTTATGGTTGGGTCGCTGGTCTTCTCCCTTCTGCTTTCCTGGGTCCAGGTCAGCTCGGATACCTACATCGTCAAATCCTCCGCGGGTGTGGACAAGGCGAAACAGGTTCTTCAGCAGCTCGAAGCCTTTCACCAGCTTCTCGGGACAGTCGCTTTTCCGCACGCTGAACTGCCGGAATTACCGATCGAGGTCCTTCTGGTGGGAGACGACGCGACGCTGAAGCAGCTTGAGCCGGAATACAACGGAAAGAAGGTTCAAGTCGCAGGCTTTTATCAGCGCGGCGAAGACCGGGATTTCATTGTCCTGTCCGGGCATGCCGGCGGACTGACGAGCGTCGTCTATCACGAGCTCACGCACTACTTTCTTTCGCGCGGCCTGGCCAGCAGACCCACCTGGTTGAATGAAGGCCTCGCGGAATATTTCGCCACCGCGGAGATTCGCGATGGCGAAGTTACGCTCGGCGAAATTCCCCAGGATCGCCTTCAGCGTTTGCGAACCCTCCCGCTTATTCCTCTGAAAGACTTATTCGCCGTCGATACGAGTTCGCCGTACTACAACGAGTCTTCGAAAGCCGGCATCTTCTATGCGGAAGCCTGGGCCTTCGTCCATTACCTGATGCATGGCGAGCACGCGGCGCAATTCAAGCAGTACCTCGACGCGATGGCGAAGGGCGATGCGAATCTGTTGCGCTTCCTGAACACCAGCGAGCGCGACCTGGAATTCGGATTTCAGAACTACGTGCGGGTCAGCATGCAATTGTCTTCGCGCCAAGTGATCAAGCTCTCACACGACGGCTGGTCGATGGACGTTCAAGCCATCGGGAACACGGATGCCGAAATGTCTATGGCCGAAATCTTTCTGGCGAACGGCAGATTGCCGGAAGCGCGCCGGCACCTGGAGAGTCTCGCGAACCTGGCGCCCGATTCCGGCCGTGTTTCCTATTACCGGGGAGTTCTCGCGCGGTTGTCCGGCGAAGCCGGAGCGCGGGAGCTTTTCGTCGATGCCCTGCTGGATCCGTTTCTAGGTCCGCGAGCCGCCGTGCAGCTGGTCGAGCTGGGCGACTGGCATATTCCGGCGGTCAAAGACATTCTGGAAGAGGCTGCCGCGATGAACACGCGCAACCCCCGTGTGTATCTCGCATTGGCGACGATCGATACAGACGAGATCCGGGAATTGCAGGAAACCGTCAAGGCGAAGCAGCGGGCGGCGGCGGCGGAAGCGCCTGCTCCCCCGCGAGCCGCGGTTCCCGAGCCTGCAACCGTGAACTGGCGGAAGTACGTCGAGGGCAGCGCAGATCACGTTCGCTACCAGGTCTTATCCGCTTCGGAGCGGCATCCGGAGTTGAGAGCCGTCGTGCCGCCGTATTATCCCGCCGAACTCGCCGATCAGAAGTTATCGGGAGAAGTTGTGGTCGATGTCCAGATAACGGAGGACGGCAAGGCCGGCGGCGTCTGGCTCGTCTCGGCAACGCCGGAACTGTTCGGCACGCTGGCGACCGCCGCCATTCGCGAGTGGGAGTTCGAGCCTGTCGCCGAGAAAGTCCGCGTCATTGTGCAATTCAAGTAGCCGCCTGGCCCCACAGATGAAGCTTATTCACAACGCTTGTGAATATAGATGATTTCGTGAATATTGGAGACCTCGCTAAATCTCATGCCCTCGATCTTGCCCGGATGTTGAACGCGGTTGAGGATCACGCAGCCGACGGCGATACTGGCCGCGTGATCCTCACCGCCCGTTCATATCTGCGCTTCGGGCTGGATCAGCGATACGTCGAGCGGCTGACCCGTGTGAAGCCGATAGGCGTCGGCGCCTTTCTGAACGATTTGGAGCAGAATCTGGCCGATCGCAAGGCTCTGTCCGGATTGTCCTTTCAATTGCTCCTCCGCGAGCGACAGAGTGAGTTGCAGAATTTGCAGAATCAGGTCGGTCATTGGGCCCCCTCGAACCCGCGCAACGCGTTACTCAGGTCGAGCAGGTTCTGGTTGAGTTGGTTGAAGGAGTCGGTCGACGGAACGTTTAATTGAGGCTGCGCGCTATCGCGCTGGCGCTCCGCGGTCGTGACGGCGCCGCGATACGTCAACCAGGCGGCGCGCGCCACGGTGTAACTGCGGACGAGCGTGTTGAATGCCGCCTTGGTGCTGTCGGGCAGAATTCCGGCCTGATAGTCGGCCCGAGCGTTGTCGATCGCGGTTTCTGCGAAGGCCGCGCTAGCCGTGGGCGGCAGTTGCAGGGAGCATTTCTGTTCATAATTGAAGATTGTTCACGTTCCGTGAACAACAATAAAACATGAACGTCAAATTTCAACTGTCTCGTACTTCAGGTACGGGATAGTTGGAACTGGCTTGCAACTCAGGTTGGCGCTATCTAACCTATTCGTACCTCAAGTAAGGGAAAGTTGGAAATGGTGCTCCATCTCGGTAGGCCGTGTTGCCTGCTTTAACCTTGGGTGTGCGTTACTTCACTGCTGCGCGGGCGCTTTTGTGCAGAGGCAGGCGGACAATGAAGGTCGAGCCCTGGTCGTCGCCGGAGCTGAGCGCCTCAACCGTGCCTCCGTGGGATTCGACCAGATGCCGGACGATGGCGAGTCCGAGCCCCAGACCTCCATGCGGCCGGGTTCGAGAGGTGTCCGCCTGGCGGAACTTATCGAAGACGTGCGGCAGGAAAGCCGCCTCGATGCCGATGCCTGTGTCGTTGATGCGCACTTCGGCATGGCCCGTGTCTTCCTTCAACATGACTCCGATCCGCCCCTTGTTGGGTGTGAACTTTACGGCGTTTGCCAGGAGATTCCAGAACACCTGCTGCAGGCGGTCCGCATCGCCTGAAAGCCCGCCGGACAGCGATTCGAATCGCGTTTCGATACGAATGCCTTTGGCCTGGCTCGCGGGGCTGACTGTCTCAACGGCAGCGTGAATAATCACTGGAAGATCGACAGGCTCGATATTCAATCGCAACTTTCCGTTGAGGGCGCGCGACACGTCCAGAAGATCATCGACGATCCTGGCTTGAGTTTTTGCATTCCGCTCGATGAGCTCCAGCGCCTTGGTGACGACGGCCGGGTCCTGCGGTTCGGTGCGCATCATGTAAACGCCGCCCAGAATCGGCGTCAATGGAGTCCGCAATTCATGCGACACGATGGCGACGAACTCATCCTTCAAACGATTTGCCAGTTGCATCTCGTGGAACATTCGCGCGTTCTCGAGTGCCAGTCCCGCCCGCCTGCCCAGCTCGTCAAAGAGATGAAGATCCTCGTCATCGAATGCTCCCGGCTTTGCGCAACTGACCGCGAGCGCCCCGCAGACCTCATTCCCGGCGATGATGGGCGAAATCACGCGCGAAACCGGCGAGGCGGTGATGCAGGATTCGCCCGTGGCCAGCACACTGTTCACTTCGGCGTCCAGCGGGCCGGCTGGTGCGAGTGGCAGTTTACAAGCCGTAGCGATGCGGCGTACCTGGCCGCCTTCCCGTAAAAAAACGACACAGGTATCCGCGAGTTTCGCCGCGATGAATTCCGCGACCTCCGGCAACGTCTTTTCGCACTCCAGAGAAGCGGCCAGGATTTTGCTGCATTCGGCAATCGAGCGGACCCGTTCCTCCGCCCGCCGCCTTTCGGAAAGATCCATGGCGAGACAGAGAGTTTCAAGCGCTTCCGGCGCGGCGTTTATGGCCACCCCGGTCATCAGTGCCGGGACACGGCTTCCGTCTTTTCTGAAAAACTCCTTTTCGTAGGGCGCAAAAACGCCCGCCGCCTCAAGTTCGCTGCGGGCTTCGGCATCGGCCGCGTCGCATTCCGGGGGAGTCATCTGGTGCCAGTTCAGCTGCCGTGTGACGAGGTCGGTGCGGCTATGGCCCACCATCCTGAGGAAAACATCGTTCGCTTCGGTGACGACGCCGCCTTCGACGACGATGACCCCGATGATGTTCGAGTCGATGATCCGGCGAAAGCGCTCCTCGCTTGCCCGAAGCGCTTCTTCCATTCGATGACGGGAGGTGATGTCCCGCGAGATCATGGTCAGGCCGCCGCTCTCGCTGGGATACGCCTGATGCTCGAACCAGCGGTTGATCCCGGTGTGAAAATGCTCGAACCGCCGCGCCGCCGCGTCGCTGAAAGCAGCCTTGATTTTGGCCTGGAATTGGTCGTCGCGGGCTTCGAGCAGCTGCGCCGCTTTCTCGTTCACGAAGGCAACTTCTCCGCCGGCCCCGAATACGCCTACGCCATCGTTGATTTTCCCGAGCACATCCGCGAGGTTTGGGAAAGATGACATGGAGCCACGCACTATATTGGCGTGATTCGAATTTCGCAATTGGAATGTGTTATCTTACTCGACTCCATGAAGTGGGAAAACAAGGCCCGGCTGCGCTGGCGTGAACTTCAAATGATCGCGCGCGGACTGGCTTCAACCAGGCACGTACTCCTGGCTCATATCATTCCTACCCGGAAGTGCAACCTGGCCTGCGGCTATTGCAACGAGTACGACGATTTTTCGGCTCCCGTACCCACGGACGAAATGATCCGGCGCATCGACAGGCTGGCTTACCTGAAGACCGCCATCGTCACGATCAGCGGCGGAGAACCGCTCCTCCATCCCGAAATCGAGAAGCTGATTCAGCGGATCCGGCAGCACGGCATAATTGCCGGCATGATCACCAACGGATACCTCCTGACGCCGAACAAGATCAAGGCTTTGAACGAGGCCGGGTTGGACCATCTTCAGATCAGTATCGACAACATTCAGCCGGACGATGTCTCGCTGAAGAGCCTCAAGGTTCTCGACAAAAAGCTCGAGTACCTCGCCGAGTTCGCCGACTTTGCCGTGAATATCAATTCCGTCATCGGAGGCGGTATCAAGAACCCCGAAGACGCCGTCACGATCACCAACCGCGCGCTGGCCCTGGGTTTCGCAAGCTCGCTCGGCATCATTCATGACGGCAGCGGTTCCATGAAGCCTCTGAATAAGCGTGAAGAGCGCGTGTACCGCGAGATCAAACAATACGGCCAGCAAAGCTACAGCCGGTTCAATTCCTGGTTTCAGGAAAACCTCGCGCGAGGAGAACCGAATGACTGGCGCTGCCGCGCCGGCGCCCGCTATCTGTATATTTGTGAAGACGGCCTGGTTCACTATTGCTCGCAACAGCGAGGCCATCCGGGAATTCCGCTGGAACAGTACAGCTTCGCCGATATCGCGCGCGAGTATGGCGCCAGGAAGTCCTGCGCGCCGCATTGTACCGTTGGGTGCGTGCAAAAGATTTCAGTGATCGATCATTGGCGAGATCCTCAGGACGAACGCGCTTCCGATGTACCACTCCATGTTGGCTAGCGAATTGCAAGCCCAACACGATGACTATTTCGTGTTACCCCCGCTCCGAAGCACAACTCCGCGCGATTGTTAACCTGCTGACCACGGCCGGGTTGTTCGACCAGTATGACGAGCAAGCCCACGGCGAAAGCATTCTGCTGTCTGTACATACGCGGACTCTCGAGGAACGCGAGCGCGTCCAGGAGATTCTCGAACAGGCTGGTATTTCCGGCATCTCATACACCGGCGAGAGCGCCGCTTAACCAAACACTTTCGGCTCGGTCCCGTCTCTAATCGTCCCTGTTCTCCCGGCTGCCGCTATACGCGCGACCTAATTTTCCCCGCGTGATCATGGAATTGTTCTGCCACTACACCCCCAGAATGTGATAGCCCCCGTCGACGTAGATCACTTCGCCGGAGATGCCGCGGGACAGAGGACTGATCAGGAAAAGCGCGGCGTCGCCGACTTCGTCGATATCGACGGCTTTACGCAGCGGTGCGCGTTCGGTGTGCAGTTTGATCATGTTGGAGATGCCGCCGACGGCCGAAGAAGCCAGGGTTTTGATTGGTCCGGCAGAGACGGCATTCACCCGGATGCCGTGCGGGCCCAGATCATTCGCCAGATACCGGACCGAGGCTTCCAGCGCCGCCTTCGCGACGCCCATGACGTTGTAATTCTGGACGACACGCTCGGCGCCGAGATACGTCAGCGTGACGATTCCGGCCTGACGCTCCTTCATCAAGGGCAGGGCCGCACGCGAGACGGCAACGAGCGAATAAGCGCTGACGTCGAGGGCCAGCCGGAAGTCGTCTCGTTTCGTGTCCGCATACATGCCGTCCAGCGCTTCCCTGGGAGCAAACGCCAGGGCATGGACCAGAAAATCCAGGTGTCCGACTTCCTCGCCGATCCGGCTCATGAGAGCCGCGATCTGCTCGTCGCTTGAGACGTCGCAGGGCAGCAGCAGAGGATTCGTCAAGTGGGGCGCCAGATCCCGCACATTCTCGCCAAGTCGTTCACTTTGATAGGTTAAGATGAGGCGGGCGCCCGCCTTGTTTGCCGCATTGGCAATGCCCCATGCGATACTACGCTTATTGGCAACGCCCATCACCAAGCCGGTTTTGCCTTCCAGAAGCTGTGTCATAAGGTTGGTTACATTAGCATAAAAGGGTGCCGGCCCCCTCGTTGCAACGCGAGTCCTGAGTTGAACCCGCATTATTGTCATGCTACAATCACCTACCGATCGGTCGGTAGGTTCTTTATTTATGGACAAGCTTCCGACATTTACATTCTCGATTCTGGTGGAAAACCGTTTCGGGGTTTTATTCAACATCACAGGACTATTCAGTTCGCGGGGATACAACATCGAGCGCTTGATGGTGGTTCCGGATTCGGAACCCGGTCTCTCGCGCATCACGATGGCTGCGCGTTGCAGCCCGGCTCTCGCAGAACAGATCGTAAAACAACTTCACAAGCAGATTGATGTCATCTCGGTTGAGGTGACCGACAAGGAGATTTCATGGCCAACGTCTATTATGAAAAGCACGGCAACCCCAGCCTGATCAAATCCAAGCGAGTCGCAGTCATCGGCTACGGCAGCCAGGGGCATGCGCACGCCTTGAACATGCGCGACAGCGGCGTCGATGTCACGATCGCGACATACGCCGGCAGCCCCTCCGCCGCGCGCGCGAAGGAAGACGGGTTGCCCGTGGCAGCGATTGAGCAGGCTGTCCAGAATGCAGACGTGATCATGATTCTCATTCCGGATGAGAAGCAGCGGGCGGTGTACCAGGCGTCGATCGAGCCCCATCTGCGCAAGGGCCAGACCCTGATGTTTGCTCATGGTTTCAACATTCATTTCGGCCGGATCACGCCGCCTCCGTTTGTCGACGTCACGATGATTGCTCCCAAAGCGCCGGGGCATCGTATGCGCGAGCTGTTTGTCGAAGGTGTCGGCGTGCCGGGTCTTCTTGCCGTTCACCAGGATGCCAGCGGCCAGGCCGCACAGAACGCCCTGGCCTATGCATGGGCCACAGGCAACCTGAAAGCCGGCGTTATCGAGACGACTTTCAAGGAAGAGACCGAAAGTGATCTGTTCGGCGAGCAGTCCGTGCTTTGCGGCGGCGTCAGCGCGCTGGTGAAAATGGCGTTCGAAACCCTGGTCGAAGCCGGATACCAGCCGGAGATCGCCTACTTCGAATGCCTGCATGAGTTGAAGCTGATCGTCGACCTGTTTTACCAGGGCGGCCTGAGCTACATGCGTTATTCGGTCAGCGACACCGCCGAATACGGCGACTACACGCGAGGCCCGCGCGTCATCGACGAGCACGTCCGCGGCACGATGAAGCAGGTTCTCAAAGAAATCCAGGACGGTACATTCGCAAAACAGTGGATTGCTGAGAACGAGGCCGGCCGCCCGAACTTCAAGAAGATGCGCGAGACGGAGGCCGATCTTCAGATCGAAAAGGTCGGCAAGCAGCTGCGCGATATGATGTCGTTCCTTCAGAAACCGAAGCATAAGGCGGCGCCGGTTCCGGCTGCTGTTGGTGCGCGGGAGGAGCGATGAGCGCCCAGGCCGATGCAAAGCCTCAAGAGGAGGTCAATGCCACCTCGTCAAAGCACCCGCTGGCCGGGAAGGAAATGACCGGCGCGGACATCGTGATCCAGGTGCTTGCGGACGAAGGCGTCGACGTTCTTTTCGGTTATAGCGGCGGCGCGATCCTGCCTACCTGGGACGCGCTCGCCCGCTACAACATCGAGCAGGAATCCAGGCAACGAAAAGGCATCGAACTGGTTGTCCCTGCCAACGAGCAGGGCGCCGGTTTCATGGCGGCGGGTTTTGCGCGCGCGAGCGGGAAGGTCGGCGTTTCCATGGTGACGTCGGGCCCCGGCGCAACGAACAGCGTGACGCCGGTTCGCGACTGCATGTCGGATTCGATTCCGATGGTTCTGATCTGCGGCCAGGTTCCGCGCGCGAACATCGGTACTGACGCGTTTCAAGAGGCGCCGGTCTTCAACATCATGAGCGCTTGCTCCAAGCGCTGCTTCCTGATCCTCGATCCCGAAGAACTCGAAGCCACGGTTCGAACTGCCTTTGAACTGGCGCGGAGCGACCGGCCGGGTCCTGTCGTTCTCGACATTCCGAAAGACATTCAGAACTGGAAAGGCGTCTTCAAGGGCGAAGGCGTGCTCGAGCTCCGCGGCTACCGCGAACGCATGCAGGCGATTTACGAAAACCGGATGTCCGAAGCGAAGGCTTCAGCATTCTTCGACATGCTCAAGAAGAGCGAGCGCCCGCTGCTCTATGCCGGCGGCGGCGTCATCAAGAGCGATGCGGCGCGCGATCTCAAGCGCTTCGCCACCACCTACAACATCCCGGTGACCACCACGCTGCACGGCCTCGGCGCCTTCGACACCACGCACCCGCTGTCGCTTCATATGCTCGGCATGCATGGCACGGCGTTTGCGAACTACGCCGTGGAGGACTGCGATTTCCTGATCGCCGTCGGCGCCCGGTTCGACGACCGCGTGGCCGGCAAGGTGGCCAGCTTCGCGCCGAACGCGAAATACATTGCGCATATCGACATCGATGCGTCCGAAATCGGCAAGGTCAAGCAGGTCACCTGGTCGCACGTGGCGGATGCGCGCAGCGGCCTGCAGGATCTGTTGAACTACGGGCGCAATTTCCGCAAGGATTTCTCGGCGTGGATCGACCATATCGCCGAGCTGAAGAAAAATCATCCTCTGGACTACGATCGCGACTGCGATTTTATCCAGCCGCATTATGTCCTCGAGTGTCTGAACAAGATCATCCAGGGCGAAGCGATCATCTGCACCGGCGTCGGCCAGCATCAGATGTGGGCGGCGCAGTATCTCGACTACAAGCATCCGAAGTCGTTCCTGACGTCGGGTTCCATGGGTACCATGGGATTCGGCTTACCCGGCGCGATCGGGGCGCAGTTTGCCTGTCCGGATCGTCTCGTCATCAACATCGATGGCGACGGCAGCCTGCGGATGAATATCGGCGAGATGGAGACCGTGACGAATTACAACCTGCCGGTGAAAACGGTCCTGTTCAACAACCAGGGCGACGGAATGGTCCGCCAATGGCAGAAGATGTTTTTCGGTGAGCGATTCTGCGGCTCCGAAAAGTTCCTTCACCGGAAAGATTTCGTCAACGCAGCGCGCGCGGATGGTTTTGAATTTGCCGCCCGTATCAGCGAGAAGAGCCATGTCGAACCGCTGCTTCAGGAGTTCGTGCACTTCAATGGGCCGGCCTTCCTGGAAGTGATGATCGATCCCGATGCCTGTGTCTTTCCGATGATCGGTCCCGGCATGGGCTACAAGGAAATGGTTACGGGT
>DASXLG010000169.1 GCA_036496425.1 Terriglobia bacterium
CGGTGTTTTTTCTTCGCGGCGACGAAGGCGGCCGGTTTGGCGGCGTGGCGATCGCGCGCTACGACACGGGCCGCAACAGCATCGGCGCGACGGCCGGCTGGTCAGCGGCGACGCACGGTTCGCCATCGAATCCAGCCGGCACCTGGGACATCGGCTGCGGATATGGACGCCGGCTGGCGGCTTCCGGGCTGCTGGGCAAATTCAGTCCGCACGTCAACGCCCTGTGGGAGCGATCGACCGGGCAGGAGCGCATCGTCTCGCTATTCGAAGGGGTGGAATACCAGATGACGGACCGGCTGGCATTCGACCTCGGCGGACAACATTTCGGCGTCAATGGAAACGCGACCGATCATCAGATGATCTTCGGCATCACGCTCAACGTAGGCCATCTGCACTAACGGCGGCCCGACTGGAGCATCCTGCCAGTTGACAACAAGTACTTTTAAATATAAAGTACTTGATGAACTGAGAAACCCGCTTCTGCGGCCTGGCAAGGCCCGCTGGCTCCCCGCTGAGATGACACGCCCTCCGTTTCTGGATCATTTGGTTTGCGCCGAACCGATCCAGCCGCGGTATGCGCTCCTGATCAACCCCTTCTACCCGAAGGATGCCAACGCGAGCTTCGGCAAGCATGTGCTGACGCCCACTCTGGCGTTAACCAGCTTTGCGGCGACAACACCCGCACACTGGGACGTTCGCTATTGGGATGAAAATCTGCTGGACGGACGCCCACCCGCGTCGCCCATGCCGGAGGTCGTAGGGATTACGGTCCACCTGACGTTCGCGAATCGGGCGTTCGAGTTGGCGCGGTGGTATCGCGACCGCGGGAGCAAGGTCGTGCTGGGCGGCCTGCACGTGCTGTCCTGTCCGGAAGAGTGTGCGCCCCATGCAGATGCGCTAGCCATCGGCGATGGTGTGCAACTGTGGCCGCGAATTCTCGAGGATGCGGAATCGGGCTGCCTTCACCCGAAATACACGGCAACTTATGAGAGCGACTATCGCCGCGATCCCGCGCCCCGGCGCTCGATTCTGCCGCGGAACAGCTTTCTCACCACCACCAGCCTGATTGCCACGCGAGGCTGTCACAACCGGTGCGGATTTTGCTACCTCGCGACCGACGGTCTGCGGATGCCCTACCGCATGCGGGATGTCGGGCAGGTGGCCGCCGAGTTCGAGGCGGACAGCCAACCGTACGCTGTCTTCATCGATAACAACCTGGGATCCAATCGAGCCTACCTGGCGCAGTTGTGTGACGCGCTGCGGCCGTTGCAAAAGATCTGGAGCGCCGCGGTGTCCATCGACGTTACGGACGATCCGGCTTTGGTCCGGAAGATGGCGATCTCGGGCTGTACGGGAGTCTTTGTGGGATTTGAGTCGCTCACGGACGAGAATCTCGCCGATGCGCGGAAGAAAACGCCGAAGACCAGCGACTACGCGCGCCGGGTCCGCATGTTGCACGATAACGGCATCCAGGTGAACGGTTCATTTGTGCTGGGGTTCGATCACGACCGGAAAGACGTTTTCGCGCGAACGGCCGGATGGATCGAGGAGAACCGTCTCGAATGCGCGACGTTTCACATTCTGACGCCGTATCCGGCCACTCCTCTGTTCTTCCAAATGGAAGGGGAGCGCCGCTTGCTGCATCGCAACTGGGCGTTTTACGACACGGCGCACGCGGTATTTCGTCCGAAGCACATGACGCCGGAAGAACTGGAAAACGGCTATGCCTGGATGTATGAGCGATTGTTCTCAAATGCTTCGATCTGGCGGCGCCGGCCGGCTGCCTGGTCCGCCGTCGCTCCGTATCTGGCGATGTCCTACCTGTACAAGCGGTCCAACCGTTTTTGGCGCTTCCTGATTCAATACCATCTGGTTCATGCCGTATGGCGGCCGCTCGTGGAAATCACTCGGATGCGGCACATCCGCTATCGAGAGCGGCTGGCTGAAAACGAAGGGACGAATCGGCCGCAGCCCAATTTTGTCACCGCGGGTGTCTAGCGTGACCGGCCCGGCACTCATCCGGGCTGATGGCTCAAATGCAGTCGAAGGCCGCCGGAACTGCGCGATTGCGATTGCCGTCCCGGTTACTTCTTCGCCAGCCGCGCCTGGGCCTGCGGGCTCACGGCGCGTCCGCGGGTAAGCGTCTTGATGAATTCCACGCGGCGAAAGCGGACGGCCGACCAGTCTTCGTCGATCGCCACCATGCGCACCGGCTCCAACCCGAGTTTGCCGATCGTCTCCCAGCCCGTATCGCGATTGAACTCGCACTTGTACTTCTTCGAGCTGCCCTTCGGGTAGGCGAACCAGATCACGGCATCGCCTTCGGCTTTCTTCGCGATGCTTTTGCCGAGCGAATCGACCTCGCTCTGTTTGATGACGAACGCCAGAGAGAATTCAATCGGCTTGACGTCTTTCACAGACCGGCGGACCGCGACGCCTCGCAGGCCTGCCAATTCGCTCTCAAAACTCCGCGGCGCATTGACGACCAGAATCTCCTTCTGGTCTTTCAAATTGAGTTTTTGGAAGACGGAAGCCATGTTGTCGAGCTTAGAACAAATTCCGGAGGCGTGGGCTATAATTCGAATGTATCCGGCCCACCCGCTGCGGATGTGGCGAAATTGGCAGACGCGCTGGATTTAGGTTCCAGTTCCCGCGAGGGAGTGTAGGTTCAAGTCCTATCATCCGCACCAAACCGAGGGGGTTATACCTACGGGGAAAAATTGTCGACCCCCTGCCGCTGGTTTGAGTAAACAAAAATTCAAGCGTTACGATTTCCGTTGTGTCGAAATTTCTCGCCGGGCGAATGTGCCGTCAGGTTCACCAACGAGGAACAGGTATGAGAGGTCCTTTTCTCAAATGTTCCGGATAATAGGTTATAGGGCTAAGTGATTGCCGGAGCCAAGCGCATTTTATCACTTCTAATCTACATGAATCGATTGTCCGCACCGTCAAATAAGGGGCTAGAGCATGGTCTCGTCAAGTCGGCTGGCTAGCTGATCGCTGCATTTCGTGCCAACTTCCGGATGAGAGCGGTCTATGCAGGGCGTATGGGCCAATCCGCAGGAATGAGTTTCTCGGCTTCCAAGTACCGATTGCCCACCGCGCGGATGAATCTCTTGTCGTCCGCGAAATACGCATGCTCGAGGACGATCACCTGGAAATCCTGTTGCACCCTCACCTCGTCAAATAGGAAATCGAAATACCGTCGAAGTTCAACACGCTCGGCATCGGAGCGGGTTGTCACGACGCCGGGCATCTTGTCCGGCGGGTAGAACG
>DASXLG010000170.1 GCA_036496425.1 Terriglobia bacterium
CCGAGCACGGACATGCCGGCGCCCAATCGACCCAGAAACAGCCTTCGTGCTACTGGCAATTCATGTTTCTTTTCATTCATGACAACTTCCTCCATGCGCAGCATCTTACCGTCAGCCATGTTAAATTGTCCCGGGTTTTGCTCCAGGAAATCGATCATGCCTTTGGGTTACATCATCGCAACGATACTGGCTCTGCTGGTCGGGTTGTCTCTCGGGGCACTCGGCGGGGGCGGATCGATCATCACGATTCCGCTACTCGTGTATGTCGCGCGCATCCCGGCGGAGAATGCCGTCGGAATGTCGCTCGTGATCGTCGGCACGACCAGCTTGCTCGGTGCGATCCTGCATTTCCGGCGAGGCAATGTCGATTTGAGGCCGAGCCTGCTGTTCTCGGTCACCGGCATGGCCGGTTCTTTTATTGGATCGGCGGGCACCCATCTGCTCTCGCGCAAAAGCCTGCTCCTGATGTTTTCCGTCATCATGCTGTCCGCCGGGCTCGCGATGTGGCGGGGCTCAACGGGCTTGCATCAGGCCACGGAACTCAGCGTCTACCGCTCTCTATTGGCTGGTTTTGCAGTGGGGTTGCTGACAGGCTTCCTTGGAATCGGTGGCGGGTTCCTGATTGTACCGGCCCTCGTATTGTTCGCCGGACTCGATCCGAGAAAGGCCGCGGGAACATCTCTCGCGGTTATCGCCTTCAACTCCAGTACGGGAATCTTGGGCCAGCTGCGGTTCATCACATTCGACTGGCCGTTGCTGGCAGGTTTTCTAGCTTTTTCTCTCGCAGGCATGATCGCCGGCTGCGCCTTGGCGGTTCGTCTCTCGCACTACAGCCTGCGCCGCAACTTCGGGATCACCATCATCATTGTGGCAGTTTTTGTAGCCCTGGGAAATCTCCTGCAATAGCCAAAGTTCCCGCATCATAAATGTGGCGGACCAGGCAGGCCAGGCAGGCAATATCACACCAGAGATAAACACGGTTCGTGGTCAGCGGCGGATATCGCGGCTGCGTTCGGCTTGCCGCCGCCGGTAGTCGCGGCCGTACATTGGAACGAGGTCGCACATTTCATAGAGCCGTGACCGCAATCGGTCGCCGATCTGATCTTCGAGTGTTTCCGGTTCGTCGCGGACCGCCGTAAAACGGATACCGCATTGTTCCAGCCGGGCCATCGCAAAGTTGTCGATCTCGCCTTCGTGATTCATCACGCCGAGTTTCTTCATGGCCGCGATGCGAAGGGCGTTGCGATCGGCAGACGGTTTGTCGGTGAGATTGGTTGTAATGATCGTGGAGCGGCCGTTGTTATAGCGGTTACTGATGACGTTCGACATCTGGTCCTGCACCCAGGCGGACCAGCGCTGAGACCCGAAGTCATCCAGGATCAGCACGTCTGCGTCATAGACCAGCCGGGGCAGCACCAATGTGCGTGCACTGCTTATGGAATCGCGAATTTTCTGCAGTTCGGCGGAAAAGTCGCAGAAGAAGCAGGGAACACGCGCCGCTTCCGCCAGCGTCCGGATGATGGCGACCGCAAGATGAGTCTTGCCGAGACCGGGCGAGCCCTGAAACAGGAGGCCTTTGCGTATGGGATGGCTCACATAATCCGTCACGTATTTATTCGCCATCTCGTGCGCAACCTTGAGATATGGGTCGTGTTCGTTCGTGACGTAGTTATCGAGCCGGCAGCCCGCATACTTGCTCGGTATCTCCGCCGCTTTCAGCAGGCGGGCAGGCAGCTCCTGATCCCTGCAGTCGCAGCGAACGACTCCCTGCTTTTCGTCCAGGTACCGGAAGCCGAGGCCCCCACATTGCGGACAAGTTGTCGCGATGCTCTCGGACATGATCGAAACACTCCTCCAGGTTCACGAGAAGAGGTGAAGTATAACAGCGATAATGGGCGCGCGCCGGATTCGAGTCTATTCGAATTTCCAGCCCCGCAAGCGAGACGCGGCGCATCATAGGAAAATGTATGCAGTCCCTTGGCATGGCCGGTGGGTGAGCTGTAGTGGCGCGAAATGAACGCAATTCGCTTTTCAAGTCTCCGTCCTGGCCCGCCCGCATCGGGCGTATGCTGCTGATGTTCTGCGTGCTTGGAACGGCAACCGCGATGATCTTCGAGAATCAGCTCATCTACCACCCCAGCCGGGAAGGATTTTACGGGGGTGATCATGGCTTTCCGGTTCAATATGTAACATTTACCGCCGATGATGGCGTGCGGTTAAGCGGCGCGTTCTGTCCGGTGGAGCATGCACGCGGAGCCATCATGTGGTGTCACGGCAATGGCGGGAACTTATCGTACGGATTCGACGCCGCCGGTCAGTTTCGCAAACTTGGCGTTTCGGTCTTTCTCTTTGATTACCGTGGATACGGCAAAAGCGAAGGCTCGCCGAACGGTAACGGAGTGATGCTCGATGCGGAGGCCGCGTATCAGTACGTGACGCAGAATCTCAACGTGCCGCCGTCCCATCTCGTCATTCTCGGCGAATCGTTGGGCGGGGCGCCGGCAATCCGGCTGGCATCCCGCCATCAGTGCGCCGCATTGATCACACAATCGACATTTACATCCATCCGGGACATGGCGGCGGTCCAGTTTCCATATTTCCCGTGGCTTCGCTTCCTGGTTCGAACGAATTTTCCGAACGCCGAGGATATCGCCCGCGTACGCGCGCCCAAATTGCTGATTCATAGCCGGACGGACGAAGTCGTGCCGTTCTGGATGGGCGAGAAACTCTTTGCTGCCGCGAACCAGCCGAAGGAGATGTGGGTGATCGATCGGGCGGCACACAACGAGACGTTCGGCCTGCCGGGTTACCTGGATCACCTCCGGACGTTTCTAGACAGGGTCCTTTGAGGGCCCACTCGGTTGGAGCATTTGCGGGTTCGGTTTCGTTAGCGGCCGAACTCATGGGCGGCGTCCGTTAAGGCGGGGAATGTCCATCTGGGCGATATTCACCAATATGTTAGACGCCGGTTAACATACTGGTGAATGTGACCGCGAGAATACTCCGCTGCCGTTGCGCTCTGGGCGCCGGCGTTTTTCACATCGCTGCTGCCGCGTTTGAAGACCCAGTAAACTGCCCTCGCCAGTCGAGCACCTTCAACGTCCGACGGTTCTGATAAAATGCGGCTCGATATAGTTCCGGCCTCGTCGGAGAAAGGTTTGGGCATTACGGAGAAAGCTCGGCAGATTGCGCTGCAGTCCGCGGCGGCCACGCCATCTGGTCTGGATCAACTGTGAAAGTTCTGGTCACTGGAGCCTTTGGATGTATCGGCTCCGGACTCGTCGGGGAGTTGCAGCGCCGGGGTCACCGCATTCGCACATTCGACCTTCCCACCATCTGGAACCGAAAGGCCGCACGGCGTTGGCGTTTTGCGGAGTTGGTCTGGGGGGACATCCGGGACTCCGGGGCGTTACAGGCGGCAGTGCAAGATCAGGATGCCATCATCCACCTTGCAGGCGTTTTGCCGCCGGACAGCGACTCCGATCCGGTGCTGGCGAAAGAGGTTAATGTTGCCGGCACCGCCAATGTGCTGAGCGCCGCCAAGGCTGCCGCCGGCCGGCCGCGAATCATCTATACGTCAAGCTTTCATATCTACGGGCCGACGGCGCATCTTCCTCCGCCGCGCCGGGTCGACGATCCTGTGATGGCGGTGGATGCCTACACCGCCCACAAGCTCGAGTGCGAGGACATGCTGAAGCGGTCGGGTCTCGATTGGACGATCATCCGGCTCGCCTATGTACCGCACATCGCGTGGCGGCGCCCGCCGGCTTTGCTGTTCGAAGTTCCGCTCGACACCAGGGTCGAAACACTGCACGTCCGCGATGCCGCCGCCGCTCTGGCCAATGCTCTCGATTGCGATGATGCGCTTGGGCGTATCCTCCTAGTCGGAGGCGGCCCGCGCTGTCAAGTCCTGTACCGGGACTACATATTCAAGGCACTCTGGGTGATGGGAATCGACCCGCTCCCCGAAGCGGCGTTCGGGAAGCGGCCATATCCGATGGATTGGCTCGATACGGTGGAGAGTGAGCGCCTCCTGCGCTACCAGCGCCATTCTTTCCATGACATCATTCTCGATACCCAACGGCAAATCGGCGTCCGCCGCGGTCTCGCGAGATTGCTGCACCCGCTTCCGCGTTATGCGATCCTGCGCTTGTCTCCCTACTGGCCGCCGCGCCTGACAGCCAGTTTATGACAGCCGCCAAACCTCCTCTCGTCCCAGGGTGGCCCCTTCTTGGCAGCGCTCTCGAGTTGATGCGAGATCCTGCTCCATTCTTCGTTCAGAATTACCTTCGGTTCGGGCCGGTGTTTCGCGTCAATGCCGCCCACCATCGTTTTCTGGTGTTCGCCGGATCCGAAGCCAACGATTTCTTCATGCGCGGCGCAGGCGCTCATTGCCTGGAAAATAAGCGGGCGTTTGCCGTGATGGAGAAGGAACTCAAGGGAGAAAACCTGATGTTCAGCATCGACGGCCAGCGGCATCAACAGGTGCGGCAACTGCTGCGGCCGGCGTATTCGCGCGAAATGCTGGATCGGAATTTGCCTCATATCGGAGAGGTCCTCGAATCGGTGATCCGCCAGGCGGCCGGACAGAGCATCCCTCTGCGCCCTCTGATGCAGCGGCTGATTTCGGAACAGTTGGGGAGAGCCATCCTGGGGCGAAGTCCGGAAAAGATATTCGACGAAGTGGTGTTTTTCCAGACGAATTTAATCGAGGCTTTCCTGGGAAAGTTCCCCGCGCTGCGAGTGCGTTGCCCGCGCTATCGCCGTTCAAAAGCGGTGTTATTCGAATTTGCCCGGGAAATCCTCGACGAGCGCCGGCACATGACATCTCCGCAAGGCGAACGCACGATTGCCGACATCGCCCTGGCGGGCCGGATCGATGGCCGGCCTTTATCCGAACACGATCTGACGGCCTTTGTCCTCGGGCCCATTTTGGCCGGCCTCGACACCGCTGCAAGCACCTCCACGTTTTTTATTTACGAATTGCTGCGGCACCCCGAGATGCTGGACCAGATCCATGCTGAGATCGATCAGACCTTCAGCCATGGCATTCCAACGGCTCATGAACTGCGCGGTATGCGGACATTCCGCGGCGCATTCCTCGAAACCTTGCGGCTGCATCCGGTCGCGCCGGGCATCGGACGCCATGTCGCAGAACCCTTCGAATTTCAGGGTTATCGGGTCGAGGCGGGACAGGAAATTCTTATCGCGATCAGCGTCCCGCACTTCCTGCCGGAGTTTTTTCCGGAGCCGGAACGCTTTGACATCGAACGGTATTACGAACCGCGTCGTGAAGATCGTCAGCCCGGTGTTTTTGCGCCATATGGAGTCGGCCCACATTTGTGCCTGGGGAACGGGCAGGCGGAAATAATTATCATGCTGACCGTCGCGATGCTGCTGCGTTGCACGCGATTGTCGCTGGATCCACCGAACTATAAGCTGCGTACCCGCATGGAACCGGTCCCCGCGCCCTCCGGATGCAAGGTGCGAATCTCCGAATTTCGAGCCGCAACCCCGGGCCGCCCCGGGGCCGAACGGACCGAACAGGCCGCGATGGTGCTTCCGACGCTCGACCGCAAGGCTCTTGCGGATGTCGCGTCACAGGTTGTCCTGAGAACCTATGCTGTCGGCGCCGTGATCATCCGTCAAGGCGAGGTCGCGGATCGCTTCTTCATGATTCACGAGGGAGAGGTGGATATCGAGGTTGCCGCCGGCCATGATGGCGCATCGCGCGTCGTGAATCGGCTGGGCCCAGGCGGCTATTTCGGAGAGATCGGGTTGTTGACCGGCTCGACGCGAAACGCCACGGCCCGTGCCATTCGGGAAACTCAGTTGATGGAGCTGGACAGAAGCGGCTTCATGACGATGATCTCGACGAGCGACCTCACGAGCCAGGAACTGTCGCGGGTGATGCGCCAGCGGATCATCGCCACCGGGCTTGCTGTTGCTTTGCCGTCGCTCGACGCGCGGCAGGCGGCAAACCTGGCCGAGCGAGTCCAGCTCCAGCACTATGCCGCACAGCAAGAAATCGTGCGGCAGGGTGAGCCCGCCGATGCCTTCTATGTTTTAACTCGCGGAGCCTGCGAGGTCTTCTGCCGCACCCCCGGCGGAGGAGATGCCGTCGTCGGGCAACTCTTTCCGGGCGACTTCTTCGGAGAAGTGGGACTGTTACTCGGGATGCTGCGCACAGCTACTGTCCGCGCAGGACCTGAAACCGATGCGGAAGTTCTCGCAATCGACAGCGATGGTTTCCGGTCCTTGATCCAGGATTCCAAGCTTGCGCATGAGGAAATCGCAAACGTCATGCGGACTCGTCTAGCAGCGCAAAAGACCTCCGGGCACGGAACAGGTCAATAACTCAATAACACTTCCAACGGCCGGCTGCCGGCCGAAACCATCCTGTCAGATTATTCCCGGGATCGCCCAATAGGGCACCGCATTGCGATAGACTTCCCAATCTTCACCGTACTTCGCGGCACAGCGCTTGTCGTCTCGAATAGCGCGATCCGGCAAGAGAATGGCCAGGAAAATAAGATAAAAGTAGGGAAGCAGGTTTTCGAACCCGGCCGGCAGTATCCACAAGAAGCCGCAAAGGGCCTCGGGCACGTAGTGGAAGTGCCGGGCAAGTCCCCACCAGCCTGAAGCGAGCAAAAGGTTTTGCCTTTGCCCGCGCCCGGCCGTTACATATCGTCCGACGATCAAAACCGGTGCTTTGCCCCATATCAGAGTCCTTCCGTCCGTCTCCCTCACCCTCTGCCGTTGCTCGTCGGCAAGATAAGTGACCAGCACACACACAGTTCCTGCGGCAAAAATCAGAGCCGCCGGTAAGGCGCGCAAAGATAGCGAGTGATCCACTAAATACAAGGTGGACGAGGTGTAGATGCTCGGCAGCCAGGCAAGACAGCCCCAGCAGATATAGAAGCCGGCGCGATCATGCGTGATATCGAGCGAGCGAAGATAGCCGGCCTCCCACCAATAAAATTTCGCCAGATAAATGAATTGAATCCCGATCGAGGCCAGCATCGCGTGGCTGAGACGTCCATGCCTTGAATATTGCGCCGCTGCGAAGGATATGAGGATCAGAGGCCAGCCCATCATTCCGAAATGGCAGTTTGTAAACATCTTGACGTCCCAACCCAGGATGACCGGATGCAACTCCATTCCCCAGAAATAATCGAAAACGATGCTTCCGGTTCCGCCGCTGTCGCAGTTGGAAGGCCTGGTCCGGCCTTTAACGTAGAGAAAGGCACAAAAGACGATACTGAAAAGGTTGAGCGCCCCCAGCAGTTCCCCGAAATGATCGTAGATCACTGCCGCCGGGAACAATCCCAAACCGAACGAGGCTGCCAGATATAGGGCCAGCGTAGCGATAAATGCAAAAAGCCCGTTGACCTTATAAACGGGAATGTTGCCGCCGGGAGTCACCGGCCCCTGAACGGTACGGCCGGGCAAAACCTTCATCAGAGCCAGCTGGACTGTCCCGTAAATGAGAAGCATCGTCCACGCGGTCCGCGATCCCCAGAACACTGGTCTCCATACATGCCCGATCACCGCCAGAGTTCCGGCGTGCCTGAACTCGGCGAGCAGGCTTAACACGGACCCGCCATGAACCACGTACGTGTACCACAGGGTAATGGTGAAAGGCGGACTGCAAAGAATCAAGGCGGCCGGTAATAATGTTCGCCGCAGCCATTGGGAGGCGACCGGTTTTACGGATTCCCTAAGCAGGCCGATGCGCCTTGAGGAAGGAATGAATCTGGCGCACGGCCAGGGGAATTCGCTCCTTGGGTTCTTTCCAGGGGAAGATGCTGACTTCGGCTTTTGGCGCGAGCATCGCGCACTCCATGGCGACGGCGAGCGGGTGCGCCGGGACATCGTCCGGCAGGATGAGGACCGGATTCTGGCAACTGCGCACGAAATCGCGGGTAACGGTGAACACGAAGTCCGGGTCGGTCTCGAACATCCGGGTGACGAATTGATCGGTCGTCTGCAAGCTGATCTCGGGCCGTTTCGCGATCAGCGTCGCACCCCAGCCCTTCCAGAATGCGCCTGCGTACTTCGGGTCGCGCATTTCCGGACGCCAGCCCACGGGCTGAGCCAGCACGGCCGCGGCAATGCGAGTGGGAGCGCGCTTCAGAAGACTCCAGATAAAGGGGCCGCCGATGCAGAAACCCATCACCGAGAACTTGTCGATTTTCAGATGGTCCATGAGGCCGAGCTGGTCATCGGCATAGGATTCCCACGGCCGGCCGACCTCGACTGGCCCGGTGGACTGGCCGCTTGGGGCGTTGCGCAGGTCCGCCGTGATACAGCGATATTCTCCCTTGAACTGCTCGATCGCATTGAAGGGCGAATTCCCGGTAAAGAAGGAAATAGTCGAGTTCAATCCTCCACCCGGGATCAGTAACAGCGGGAAGCCGGAACCGGCCTCCTCATAGTAGATACGAACCGGACCTTTTTCGTAGAACTTGCCGGCCGGTTTTTTGCCCGGCTGCTGAGCAAACCCGCGCGGCAGGGCGGCCGTGGCGCCTGCCGCAGCTCCCGCCGCCAGTATGGTGCGTCTGGTCCAACTCATAATCAGCATCCCCTCAGTGATCTGTCGGCGAGAAGGCAGCATAGCACAGGTTCTCGTTGTTAGTTTTGTTGCGGATTCCAGCCGCAGTCCCAAATCCTGGAGAGCGTCGGATACTGTCTGACACCCGGGATCGTCAGGGGCGCGCGGTTCTGCGTATATGTATCAGGGCCAGCGCAAGTCCAGCGCGATCGGTTCAGGGTATGCCGGTGCTACGGGAATTCCGGTGAATGGACCGACGTCGGGTTGGCCGACGACGAGTATTGTCATCAGAAGAGCTGCTGCGAGCTTGAAACGCATAGGCAACACTATACTTATAGACACCGTCTCCGGCAGAACGGCTGACAGATTCTACCGACATTGAGAGGCACGAGATGGACGGCGTCACCATAAGGCGCGTTGCGCTTGCGGGATTCATTCCGGCCCGCCGCGCGTCCCGCCTCGATCCGCTCAAAGCGCTAAGGTATGAGTAGCGCGTTCAAGCCGCATACCAATAAACGGGATGGGGATTGTTGTTGGTGGTTCAAAGTCCCGTGCAGCGGCTCCTTATAGATATTCGCGAAGCGCTCCTTGTTAATCGGCCTCACAGCACATGAAACCTTGTGGCATTAGGCATAAAGCCCGCGGCTACGGGCCGGAACCAACCAACGGGTGCTACCGCAGACGCGCGAATAATGCCGCGAGAACGCCGATCGCGCAGACCGGGATCAACGTGTAGCCGGCGGCGGCCCATCCGATCGATTCGGCGAGCCTGCCGAATACCGCGGGGCCGGCGACCATTCCCAGATTCTGGCCAAGCGCGACAATGCCCATGCCGATCCCGATCAGCTGAGGTGAAGGCATAACTTCAGGCACCGCGGCAAAGGTTGCGGTGGGGATCGGTCCGAGGACTATTCCAATGAGGATCATCACGACGGCGATACTCCCGCCGGACGCGTGGAAGGGAAACAGAAGCAATGCGCCCATCACGACGAGCGGAATCGCGATGATTTTCTTGCGTGAGCCGATCCGGTCTGAAATCCATCCGCCCAGGGGCGAAGAGAACACCGCCATTACCATTGGCAGGCTGGCTAAAAATGAGGCCTGCGCGAGGCCCATGTTCCTGAAGCTCGACAGGAATGTCGGATAGAAGGTTGCCAGGGCCAGAACGACCCAGTTGAAACACAGGAAACTCAAGCTGACCAGCCACAGGCTTGCATTCGCCATCCCTTTGCCGATTCCATCGGAGCGCTGCACTTCTTTAGGGGCGTCATCCGGGGTCCGGAAGAACAACGCGTAAAGAACGAACGTCAGCGCTGCGAATGCCGCTCCGGCCCACCACACCGATTGCCAGCCCCGCGATTTCGCCAAGGGGGGCGCGAGATTAAACATCACGATATTGCCGACCGGCACCCAGGTCGCCCAGATACCCATCGGAACTCCTCGCCTTTCCGCTGGAAACCACATCGCAATGGCGGCGGGACCGGCGACTCCG
>DASXLG010000171.1 GCA_036496425.1 Terriglobia bacterium
CGGCTCTCCCCCTGTATCAGGGGGAGAGTGGCTTTACTGTCCCCCTTACAAAGGGGGACAGCCGCGAAAGCGGCAGGGGGTCGCTCACACACCATGTTGAAATCGACTTACTCTGAGAAGCCGAGAACATGAAAAAAACTCTCTTTGCGCTTTTAGTGGCTGTTCTTTTGTTTCCTCTCGCTGGATCCGCCCAGCCGATTCAATTGCGCGTCGATGCGAGCGATGCTCCGCGCAGGATCTACCATGCCGAACTGACGATACCGGCTGCCCCCGGCCCCCTCAATCTCTTCTATCCGAAATGGATTCCCGGCGAGCATGCGCCCGACGGCCCGATAACCGATCTTGTCGGCCTGACCATATCGGCGCAGGGACAAACGCTGCAGTGGAAACGCGACTCCGTGGAGTTGTTCTCATTTCACCTGACCGTTCCACCCGGGGCAAATTCCGTCGACGTCAAGCTCGATTTCGTTGCCACACCCGACGCGAGCGGCTTCAGCGCTGCCGCATCGTCCACTTCGGAATTGGCGATCTTGAGCTGGAATCAACTGCTGCTCTACCCGCAGGGCAAGGCCAGCGACGCTGTTCAAGTTTCGGCGCAACTCGAGGTGCCGGCGGGCTGGAAATTCGGAACCGCGCTGCCGGTAAGCAGCGTTAACGGCAACAGCATCGAATTCAAAACCGTCTCGTTGACAACTCTGGTGGATTCTCCGGTGCTCACGGGACAACACTTCCGTGAAATCGATTTGAGTCCTGGAGCCTTGCCGCCGCACTACCTCGACATCGCCGCGGACAGCGACGACGACCTGGACGCTTCATCCGATGTCATCGATAAATTCAGAAAACTCGTAAAAGAAGCGCGGGCGCTCTTCGGCGCGACGCACTACAACAGCTACCATTTTCTGCTCTCGCTCAGCGATCAGATTGCTCATTTCGGGCTCGAGCACCATGAGTCCAGCGACGATCGGGCACGAGAGAATTATCTGACCGATGATAATTCCCTGCTCGCCGGCGCGACGCTCCTCTCCCACGAGTATGTCCATTCGTGGAACGGCAAATACCGGCGGCCCGAAGGCCTTGCCACGCGGGATTACGAGCAGCCGATGAAAACCGACATGCTGTGGGCCTATGAAGGCCTGACCGAATATCTGGGCTGGGTGCTCGCCGCGCGAAGCGGTCTGATCTCACCGGAACTGAACCGGCAATTTCTCGCAATCAGCGCCGCGGAACTGGACAATGAGGCCGGCCGGAACTGGCGATCGCTGTTGGACACGGCTGTCTCCGCACAGTTGCTTTACGACGCGCGTCCGGATTGGGAGTCGCTGCGGCGAAGCGTGGACTTCTATGAAGAGGGCGCGCTCATCTGGCTCGAAGCCGACACCATCATCCGCACCGAGACCCGTGGCCGGAAATCCCTTGACGATTTCTGCCGCACATTTGAGGGCGCGCCCAGCGGACCGCCGCAGGTGAAGCCCTACACACTCGACAGCCTGGTCGAATCGTTGAACAGTATTGCTCCCTACGATTGGAAGACATTCTTTCAGTCGCGCATCGAAAAGGTCGGCGGCGGCGCTCCGCTCGGCGGGATCGTGGCGGGAGGATACCAACTTATATATAAGGATCAGCTGTCGGACGCCCAGATCGCCGCCGAACACAGTCATGGGTATACGGATGTCGCTTACTCGATCGGCCTGAAACTGGGCTCCGAAGGAACGGTGGTCGATAGCTTACCCGACAAGCCGGCTGCAAAAGCCGGCATCGCTCCCGGATTTCGCATCACTGCCGTCAATGGCCGGCGATATTCTGCCGACGTGTTACGCACCGAGATCCGGAATGCGAGGAATACCGGAACACTCGATCTCGCCGCCGCAAACGGGAGATCCATCGCCACGTATAGACTGAACTACCGCGAGGGAGAGAAATACCCCAACCTGGAACGTAATGACCAAACGCCCCTCCTGGATGATATTCTTCGGCCCTTGACCAAATAACCCAACGGGCGGGAAAATGCGTTCCACTCTTCTACGGGGCCTCGCGCTGATCTATCTCATCGCGTTTGCCTCCCTGCTGCCACAAGTCCACGGACTGATCGGCTCGCATGGGATTTTGCCCGCGCACGATTACCTCGAGTCTCTTCACGCTGATTATGGCCGCGGCGCGTACACGCTTTTTCCGACGCTGGCCTGGCTCAACACGAGCGACGCCTTCCTCACCGGGATGCTCTGGGCCGGAATCGCGCTTTCCGTGATGCTGTTTCTTCGAATCCTTCCGCTTCCGGCAACGATCGGTTTGTTCGTGTTGTATTTATCTATCGACACCATTGGCCAGGTCTTTTATTCGTTCCAATGGGACGCTTTGCTTCTCGAAGCCGGGTTTGCCGCGATATTGATCGCACCATGGGGTTGGTGGCCGTCGTATTCGACGCCCATTCCGCGTGTTGCCCTGTGGGTCTTCCGTTTCCTGGCATTCCGGCTGATGTTCGAATCCGGCGCCGTCAAGCTGTTGAGCGGCGATCCGACGTGGCGCAATCTTACCGCGCTGACGTATCACTACTGGACTCAACCGCTGCCGACGCCCCTGGCGTGGTATGCCAATCTTCTTCCGGTATTTCTTCAGAAGGTTTCAGTCATTGGTGTGTTCCTTGTCGAACTGATTGCGCCGTTTCTCTTCTTTGCCGGGAAGCGGCTGCGAACCATTGCGGCGCTGATGGCGATCGCCTTGCAGCTGCTGATCGCGCTCACCGGGAACTACACGTTCTTCAACCTTCTGACAATTGTTTTATGCCTTTCGCTATTTACCGTAAAGACTGCGGACCGGACTCCTGTGCTGGTGTCGGCGATCGGTCTGGGCTTGATTGTCATGGGCGCGCTGCAGTTGATCACGATGACCGGAATTGTGCCGGGACTTCCGCAACCTCTCGCGTGGGTGAATTTTCACGCCGAGACATACCACGTCATGAGCAGCTACGGCTTGTTCGCCGTGATGACGACCACGAGGCCGGAGATCATCGTCGAAGGCAGCGACGATGGGCAGCAGTGGAAGGCATACGAATTCAGAGACAAACCCGGCGATGTGAACCGGCATCTGCCATGGGTCGCACCTTATCAACCTCGCCTCGACTGGCAGATGTGGTTTGCTGCGCTTTCGAACTATCAGCAGAATCCCTGGTTTTCACAATTGTTGGTAAGGCTGCTGGAGGGCGAGCCCGCGGTTATCGGGCTCCTGGCCAATAATCCGTTCCCGGATAGACCGCCGCGGCTGATTCGAGCAGTCACCTACGATTATCACTTCACGGATTGGGCCACGCGGCGCCGGACCGGCGCGATCTGGACGCGCACGGCTGTGGGCAATTACTTTCCCGCGGTCTCTCTGCGGTAGAGATCATCGATTTCGACATGGTGTGTGAGCGACCCCCTGCCCGGCTTGCGCCGGGCTGTCCCCCTGTATCAGGCGGACAGTAAAGCCACTCTCCCCCGGATACACACCGTTTTGAAATCTGGCATAGAATCTCGGCCATGCGGGAAGCCTCAACCATCGGACCAGCCGGTTTCACAACCGTGGGCGGCCGCCTGAAGGCGATCTTCGTCGGATCGATCGGAAATCTTGTCGAATGGTACGACTTCTACGCCTACACCGCCTTTGCGCTGTACTTCGCGAATTCCTTCTTTCCCGGGCGCAATCCGGTCATCCAGCAGTTGAATGCCGCCATTCTGTTCGCCATCGGCTTCGTGATGCGGCCGATCGGCGGATGGCTGTTCGGACATCTTGCGGACAACTATGGCCGCCGCAAGGCGCTGATGCTTTCGGTATTGCTGATGTGTTTCGGTTCGCTGATGATCGCGGCGACGCCCACCTCTGCATCGATCGGAACCGCCGCGCCATTCATCCTCGGGCTGGCGCGGGTCATTCAGGGTCTGAGTCTCGGCGGAGAGTACGGCGCGAGCGCGACATATCTTGCCGAGATCGCGGGCGAGAAACATCGCGGCTTCTACGTCAGCTTTCACTACGTGACGTTGATCGGCGGGCAACTGTTCGCGATTCTCATCCTGCTGGTGCTTCAGCAGGTCTTTCTCACGCCGGAGCAGATGCGCGCGTGGGGCTGGCGGATCCCTTTCCTCGTTGGAGCACTACTGGCCCTCACGGCTTTGACGATGCGCAGCAATCTGCCTGAAACGGACGCATTCATCGAAACTAAAAAGCGTTCCAGGCGGGAGAGCTCCATTCGAACGCTCCTCCGATATCCCAGGCAGGCCCTGATTGTCGTCGGACTGACGGCCGGGGGAACAACTGCGTTTTACACCTACACGACGTATATGCAGAAGTTTCTCAAGCTCTCCGTCGGCCTGAGCGACAACCGGACGACGATCGTCAGCGCCGGGTCGCTTATTTTCGCGCTTTGTCTGCAGCCGATCTATGGAGCCCTGTCCGACCGCGTCGGACGCAGACCTTTACTGATCTGGTTCGGGCTGCTTGGAACAATCTTTACCATTCCGCTTCTCCGCGCGCTGCAAGCCGCCAGAACGGGGTTGGGTGCGTTCGTTCTGATCGCGCTGGCGTGGCTGATCGTCGCCGGTTATACCTCGATCAATGCCGTCGTGAAGGCGGAATTATTTCCTACTGCGGTTCGCGCCACCGGCGTGGGCTTGCCGTATGCGATCACAACATCGATTTTCGGCGGCCCGGCCGAATCGATCGCGCTCTGGTTCAAATCGATCGGACATGAGGTCTGGTTTTCGTATTACCTGACTTGCGTTATCGCAATTGCGCTTATCGTTTCGCTTATAATGCGCGACACCAAAAGATATTCAGCGATCGGAGGATCGGCAGAATGAAAAAGCTCGTTGCGCTCGCATCACTGGCAGTTCTTTGCATGTTCGGTAATGCAGGAAAGCTTCCCGCTCAGGATCTCGTGCTCACGAACGCCCGCATCATCGTCGGCAATGGCACGGTGATCGATCGGGGTTCGATCGTCATTCGAGGCGGACGCCTTGCATCCGTCGCCGCGGGGGCACCCGGCGTTTCCGGTATGCAGAGCATCGATGTGCACGGCATGACCGCGATGCCCGGGTTCATCGACGCTCACCGCCATGTCAACACCGGCCCAAACGAGAAGCAGCAGATGCAGGAACTCCTCGATGCCGGATACACGACGATTCTTTCGGGTGGCGGCCCGGCCGAGGGAAACATCACGCTAAGGGATCACATCGATAAGGGCGTTATCAAAGGACCAAGAATCATTCCCTCGGGCCGATTGGATCTGGCGAACAACACTCCCGAAAAGGCGCGCGCGGAAGTGGACCGGCTGGCGGGACTCGGAGTGAAGTTTATCGGCGAGATGTCGCTGACTCCGAAGCCGGGCCCGACGGCGAAAGAACTCGAAAACCTGCGGGCGATCGTCGATGAGAGCAAGAAGGTCAATGTCTGGGTTCAGATTCACGCAGTCAGTCCCCAGGCGATGATGGCGGCGGTGGACGCCGGTGTTCCAAAGCTCGTTCACACGCCGCACTTCGGCTGGCTTTCTGAAGAAGATGCGAAACGAGTCGCCGCAGCCAAAGTGAAACAGTTGTCGACGATCGGTTTCGGCGTACCCGTCTTCGGCGTCTTCGCCAACGACAACAAGCCGAGATTCCGCGACGGCAAGCCATGGCCGGAATCGATCCTCGCCGGTGAAGGCCGCGGCCAGGAAGCGGGCTACAAGATTGTCAATTCGCGCACATCGTGGGATGCCGGCGTGGTTTACGGGTACGGCACCGACACGGGCTATCTGCCGAAAGCCGGGCTCGAGCACGAACTGAAGTCGTTGAATGTCATGTTCTCGATGCCGGACATCATCAAGTTGATGGGACCGAACACCGCTTCATACATCGAGATGAGTGATCAGCTTGGCACGCTCGAACAGGGGAAGCTCGCCGATATCGTCGTGGTCGACGGCAATCCGCTTGACGGCTATTGGAACATGCTCAACACGAAACTCACCATCAAAGGCGGAGTGATCGTTTCCGAACACTAAGCGCAGGCTCCAAAGATGAATCCGGCCTACAATGTCAGGCAAGGAACCATGCTGACCGTAACGCGGGAGGTTTTATGAGAAATGCACGATCACCCTTCGTGCTGCTGATTTTTGGATTGGCGCTCTCCTCTGTTCCGCCGGCGCGCGCACAACAGAACAAGGACTTCACAGGAGTCTGGCAGGCTGCAATCGTCACTTACCCGCCGTGGACTTTCGACCTGAAGCAAACCGGCGCCACACTGACGGGACGTGTGTGGCAGAACGGAGCGGCCCTGGCGATCGGAAAGATCATGAACGGCACCGTGAACGGAGATACGTTGACGTTCAAGATCGTTGCCCAGCAGGCAGGCAACGCCATCACCTTTACGGGAAAAAGGAACGGCGACACGATTGATTTCACCCGCACTCCGGAAAATGCGGGAGCCGGCGGCGACGGATTGTACGGTGGTGCGAATGCGCCAAGCCGCCTTACGGCGAAGCTGCAACCGCCGGGATCGGTTGCTTTGCCGCCGCCAGGCGCGCTCGCGGCAACGCCCCAGCCGATCACAGCCAATTTCAATCTGAAGCCGATTTATCCAAAACTGGAGATTGGACCAGGAGGTAAATGGCAGGTGATGGGGGTGCCGAACGCTCCCTGGACTCTCGAATTCACCGTCGATGGAACAGCGCTTCACGGAACCATCCGGCAGACGGGCCCCCAGAGCGAGCCCCTCAGCATTGCCGCTGGAAAAGCTGACGGAAATTCGATCTCCTTCAAAGTGCTGAGTCCCGATGGGGAACGCACCATTCTGTTCCGCGGCCGGCTGAATGGCGATGAAATCGCATTCACGCGCGAAATCACCGTGCTGACTGCGGGCACGCGCGGAGGCAATGATTTATACGGCGGAGCCGCTCCACTGGCGTTCACCGCAAATCGCCTGTCGCGCACTCTCAGCTACAAAGGGATGCTGGTGGACATCACGGAAATCCAGTCCTCACCCGATCGTGACGCGATCATCGAATCCGTCCGCCGTCAGATCGATATCGTGGATGAGGCCGTCGTGAAACCCGAGCAAAAGGCGTTCATCAAATCGGTTCCGGTATCGCTCAACCATCTGGTTTCAGGCACCGGCAACGGGATCTATACGAACGCCGCGCGGGGGGTTCAGCTGCCAACAGAGGTCATCGACAAGGAAAAGCCGGTCCTGCTCCATGAACTGTTGCACGCGTATCAGGACCAGAAGATGGCGGATGGATTCAGGAATGCCGAGATTCTGAAGCTCTATCAGCAGGCCCATGACGACGGGAAATTTCCAGCAAACGCATCCATGCTGTCCGGGCCGGTCGAGTACTTCGCGATGATAGGTGCAATCTACCTTCATGGCTCCGCGGCGCGGGATTCTTTCACGCCCGACACCATAAAGGACAAGCAGCCGGACTGCTACAAGTGGCTCGAGCAGGAGTTCGGACCGAGGTAATCTCGGCTTTGCTCACACGCCATGTTGAATTCGAACGTTGGGCAAAGCCATCATTTTTTGAGCAGGGGTTGCAGCGTCTTCATGACGATGTCCGTCACGAGGACATATCCTGCGGCATTCGGGTGGATGAAATCTTCGAGCGTGTATTTGGGATTGCCCGCGACACCTTCGAGGAAGAACGGAATCAGCGGCAGGTTGTATTTCTTTGCCAGATCGCGGAAGACATCCTCGAAGGTCTTCACGTAGGCTGCCGTGTAATTCTTCGGCAGCGTCATCCCTGCAAGAATCACCTTGGCTCCGGCCGCCTGGAACTCCTTGATCATCTCTTCCAGATTGGCCTGCATCTGAGCCGTTGGAAGGCCGCGCAGTCCGTCATTGGCGCCAAGCTCCAGGATGACGATCGAAGGCTTGGCCGCCAACGCATACCGCATGCGTGCGCGGCCGCCGGCGCTGGTGTCGCCGCTGATGCCCAGGCCGACCACGTGATATTTGTATCCCAGTCTGTCGAGCTTTTCCTGGAGCCGGTCCGGATATCCGGAACCGCGCTGAACGCCGTAACCGGCGGTCAGGCTGTCGCCGAACGCGAGAATCACGGGCCGGGAATCCTGTGGTGAGGGCCGTTGAGCTGCCGTCAAAAACATCATCATCGAAATCAGCGATGCCGTTTTCATCTAGAATCGAATCATGATCGGTGTCCGAAATTTGGTCAAGACCATCCGGAACGGCGCGAATGAGGTTCAAATCATTCGCGACATCAGCTTTGACGTGGCTCCCAGGGAATTCGTCGCCATCATGGGACCTTCAGGCAGCGGCAAGAGCACGCTGCTGGGATTGATTGCGGGCCTGGACGCGCCGACTTCGGGGAGCATCGTCATCGATGGTCAGGAAATCACGCGGCTCCGCGAGGATGAGCTTGCGCAACTGCGCGGAAAAAAGCTCGGCTTCGTATTTCAGTCGTATCACCTCATTCCAACGCTGACCGCCGTTGAAAACGTTCTCCTCCCGATGGACTTCAACGGCATTACGAACGGCGCGAGTAAGCGCGCCGACTATCTGATGGACAGTGTCGGACTGACGGCGCGGCGGAACCATTATCCGGCACAGCTTTCGGGCGGCGAGCAGCAGCGCGTGGCGCTGGCCCGGGCCTTCATGATGAAGCCGGCGGTTCTGCTCGCCGATGAACCTACCGGCAATCTGGATACTCAGAATGGACAGCACGTGCTGGAACTGCTCGTCCGGCTGAACAAGCAGGAAGGCACGACGCTGGTGCTGGTCACACATGACGAGATGCTCGCGTCGCATGCGGGCCGGCGGATCATGTTGAGGGACGGCAGGATTCATGTTTAAGATCGCGTGGCGGGAGACGCGGGCGGCTCCAGGAAAATTCTTATTCGTCGTATTGTCGGTCGCCCTGGGCGCCGCTGCGCTGACGGCTGTCGCCGGTTTCAATGAATCCGTGCGATACACGCTTCTGCGCGAAGCGCGGTCCCTGATGGCCGGCGATATTTCATTGCGGATGCCGGTCGAGCCGTCGGCGAAGGAGAAGAGTTTTATCGACGAACTCGGGTCGAGGGGCATCCAGACGACGCGAGTCACCGAAACCGTGTCGATGGCGTCCGCAGGCCAGGGCCCGCCGACGCTCATCTCGGTCAAAGGCGCGGATCTCTCGCGCTATCCTTTTTATGGCCAGCTCACGCTGGACCCGCCTTCCGCTCATCTCGACGAACAATCCGTCGCGGTTTCCGATGACCTGCTGCTGCGCCTCAAACTTCATCCCGGCGATGACCTGACAGTCGGAAACTCGAAATATAAGATCGCAGCCCGCATCACCAAAGAACCTGATCGGATGACGACGGGATTTACGCTCGGGCCCCGCGTTCTGTTTACCCGGGAAGGCCTGACGAAGGCAGGCATCATCATTCCAGGCAGCCGGATCACCGAGCGCGTTCTATTGAAGCTTCCTGCCGGTCAGGACCTGGCGCAAATCCGGCAGCAACTCAGCGACACGTTCGGACGGCGGGCGCGGATCACAGATTACACGGAAACCAATCCGCAGCTGACGCGATCGATGGATCGTGCCACGCGGTTCCTTTCTCTGGTCAGCCTGATTGCGCTGATTGTGGCCGGCCTCGGCGTTGGCGCCACGATGCAGAGTCATCTGCGCCAGAAGATGACGAATATCGCGTTCATGAAGTGCATCGGCGGCCGCGCCGGCCAGGTGATCCGGATCTATGTTGCCCAGGCCCTGATGATCGGGCTTGCCGGAAGTGTGGCCGGTGCGCTGATCGGTGCTTTTGCGCAGGCGGCGTTCGCCAGGATGGTCACGCACTATTTCGATATCGCCGTGATTTTGATCTGGCCATGGAGCGCCATGTTGAAAGGCGTTGCGGCGGGAATCGCGACTTCAATTCTGTTCGCACTCCCGGCGCTCCTGTCGATCGCCGAAGTGAAGCCCGCTCTCATTCTCCGCAGGGAGGTTTCGAGCGAGGTACCACCGCGGCGCAACTTCCGGAGCATTATTGCCGCGGCGGCAATCATCGCGGGACTCTGGGCGATCGCAGTATGGGTGGCGTCGTCGGTCAAATACGCATCGGTGTTCGGGGCAGTCCTGCTTGGAAGCCTTCTTGTACTCGGCCTCATGAGCACGCTGCTGTTGCGGCTTATCCGGCGCGCCGCCGCACATCCGTCCTTGCAGCGTTCGGCGGCATTGCGTCATGGCCTTGCGAATCTCTACCGGCCGGGAGCCCACGCGGCTGCGATTCTGGCCAGCCTCGGAATCGGCGTGATGTTTACGGTATGCGTTTATTTTCTGCAGCATTCTTTGTTGGAAGAAGTAAAGCTGACCGCTCCGCCCGACACGCCGAACTTATTCCTCATCAACATTACGGATGATGAGCGGAACGACCTGACGCAATTGCTCGCGTCCGAAAGCGGCGTTCTCGACCGGCAACCGCTGTCGCCTTCCGTCTCAGCACAAATTGCCACGATTGACGGCGTTCCGCTGGAACAAATCCCACTGGAAGAAGGAGCGCGGCGCTTTCTGAACACGCAGTTTGTCCTGACCTGGTCACGCGAAATACCTCCGGCAACGCAGATTCTCGACGGAGCGTGGTGGCCGGCGCAGCCCCAGGAACCGATGGTGTCGGTGCAGGAAGCGGCGGCGATGGCGCTGGGGTTGAAAGTGGGAAGCGTGGTGGAATGGACCGCCGAAGGCGGCGACATCCGGGCCAGAGTGGCCAACATCCGGAAAACGGACGCCGTCCGCATCGGCGCCAACAACCAGTTCATCCTGTCACCGGGAACGCTCGACAATTTTTCGGCGGTCTACTATGGCGCGCTGCGCGCGCGGCCAGAAGATATTGCGCGAATTCAGGGGCACATTTTCGAGAAGTTCCCGACCGTGACGGTGGTCAACGCGGCGGATATCCTGGACATCCTTCAAGACGTGATGGATCGCGTCAGCCTGGCTGTCCGTTTCGTTTCCGCGTTCGCTATCTTCGGCGGCCTGGTGGTGCTCGCCTCGAGCGTCGCCGGCACGCGATACCGGAGAATGCGCGAAGTCGCCATCCTTCGAACGATCGGCGCAACGCGGTCCACTCTGGTAAAGATGTTCTGCGCGGAATTCGCGGTGATCGGATCGGTGGCGGGCCTCATCGGAGGCGCGTTGGCGGGCATTGCTTCGTCGATCCTGATCCGCGAGCTGCTCGACACGCCTTACGGATTCTCCTGGCTTCCCGTGATCGCCGCCGGAGCCATCACGACCGTCCTGACCATCCTGACGGGCTGGCTTGCCAGCCTCGGCATCCTCGATCGCAAGCCCTTGGATATCCTTCGCCAGATCGAGTCGTAGAAAAAGCGAAGAAACCACAAGAAGCACAAAAGGTACAAGAAAGATCAAACTCTCTTGTGCCCTTTGTGCTTCTTGTGGTTTCTTCCCCTTTTATCGTCGTTCCAGCGCTTGAATCCACCGTTTGGCCGCTTCCCGGACCTGGGTTAACGCCCGTTCGCCTTCCGGGGTGACGGTGAACTGCCGGTTTTTCTCCGTGAGGAGGCCGCGCCACACCAATCGATGTAGCGTGAAGCGCACGGCGACGGTCTGGACCTGCTGTCCTGCAAACTCGTCCGCCAGCCTGGCGACTCGCTCGGCGTCGCCTTCGCCGCGAAGCAGGAACGCTGCGGCGAGTACCAGCGGTTCGAGTTTGCCGGGCCAGTTCTCGCCGGTGACGCCGGTCATCTCGCGCTTCCCATGGATCCGGGTCGTCAGTTCATCGAGTTCCTTTTTCAGCTGCGCCGTCGTCCGCACCTCGGCTGCCAGCCGTGCTTTTATCGAAGGCTTCGGTAAATGCCGCTTCAGCAGGTCATCGACATCGATCTCTTTCTTTTTCATGAGGCGTCCTCCATCATTAATTGCTTCAGTTTTTTGCGAGCGCGCGACAGCTTCGA
>DASXLG010000172.1 GCA_036496425.1 Terriglobia bacterium
CCCGGAAAATTATGCATGGCGATGTCGATCGATAAGGCGCTAAATCGGGCGGATCTGCTGGGCAAGACCCTCTGGCTCGAGGATCGTGGTCTCTTTTCGGGGGCTATTCAGGTAAGCCCGCGCGTCGGAGTCGATTACGCCGGCGAATATAAAGACAAACCCTGGCGATTCTTTGAAGATGGCAACCCGCACGTATCGCGCGTTCGATTCAGACGCGGCTAAACCGTAACCAGCAGGGCGCCGAGAATATCTTCGACGGGCGGACGCTCGTTCTGATTCGGGCTGATGGCGATCCAGGAGAGTTTTCCCTCCTTGTTTACCACGAACGTGGCCGGATGCGCGATGTTGTAGGCGTCCATGCCGATGCGGTGATAAACCCCATAAGCTCGTGTCACGCTGCGGGTTTCATCAAACAGGATGGGAAACGGGTAGTGATGCTGGTCTACGTAGTTCTTTCCGCGGAATAATCCGTCGATTTTTTGTGCCGCGATGACGACAAGGCGGGCGTCCCGTTTTTTGAACTCATCGTAGGATGACTCCAACTGAGCCATTTGCCGCCGGCAGTTGGGTCACCAGGTACCGCGGATGAAGACGATCGCAAGGGGTTTCCCGCGATAGTCAGAAAGCCCCACGGACCTGCCATCGGCGGTTGGCAAGGTGAAATCGGGAGCCACATTGCCAACGTGTAGAGTTTCTGAATCAGGCCGCAGCATCCTTTAAGAGCCGCCGGGATGGACGAGAGGCGCGCTCGAACTCGCCGGCTGCGACGCCGGGGAAGCCACGATCGGAGCGGTTACTGCGACGGTCAACGCTGCAGCACTGGTTGCGGCCGTTGCCGTTACGCTTGCTACGGTCGATATCGACGAAGTGGTCGCACCGGTTGCCGCTCCAGTAGCACCTCCTGCGGCTCCTCCCCCGGCGGCACCTCCGCCCGCTCCACCACCTGCTCCACCCGCGCCGCCGCCACCTCCACCCGCTCCTATGACCGGTTGGGCAATTGCGGCGAGTAACGCGACAACAGGAGTGAAGCCGACGCCCCGGATGGCCGTGACTCGCTGGCCGTTTCGAATGGTGACGCTTCGCGAAGTTACAACTTCGGTGATCTGCTCGATGCCCTCGTTGAGTGAATGCGTGCTTTGAGTGTTGTTAGGCACGTCTTGCGTACCCTCGGTACCCCGGATGGCAGCGACAGCAGTCGGGGTTAGGAGCGTCGTCTGGGTTCCCGTCACACGCTGTATGCTGAACCAGAGATTTCCGATCGCCTGCGTGACTCTCCTGCTCACGGTGGCCGCCTGCATCTGCTGCTGGATCTGGACCGTCGTGCCTTCGGACAGTCTCAAGTGGCTCGTGTCCGGCGGATTAAACAGGACGTCGGCTCTCCCGTTCAGAGTTCGTACGAAGTCGCCGCTGGCCAGACCAATGCCCACAGCGGCCCGGGCATAGTTGTTGGGTGTGGCCCGGCGCGCGACGCGCACGTCGCCTTGCATCAGATCGATGGATGCGATTTGTGGTCCGCCGAGCGGTCCCTGGGGCTCCGGCGAAATGGGGTCTGCCAGTGCCGTGGCGAGCCGCACCGTGGGAATAAGGGCTGCAACCACAATCTGGCCCGGCATGATGTGATTCGCCGCGCCGTTTTTCTGGAGTTCGATTACGGTAAAGTTGCCGCTACGGCTCTGGACGCGATCCTCGGTTTGCGGCGTCGCCGTTACGATTCCCGATAAAGCAGCATCGCCGGGGCTCGGATGGATGTCCAACTGGGGCGTGACAATCTCCACAGCGGTCTGTGGCGGAAAATTGAAGGCGATCGTGCCGCTCTTTATCACCAGTTTCAGTGGATTCTGGTGAATGACTTCCACTTCCGTCAATTCTCCAATTTCCACGCGGCCGTTTGCGACGCGGAGCACGCCGCCGCTGTCTTTGTCCGTGCGGAGCGAGTCGCCCTCGAAGACGGAAGTGTCATTGGAGAGTTGCCGGCCGGACCGTTCGACCTTTCCCCTGAGAATGATGTCACCGACGACCGTGGCTCTGGCTTGAACAGATGCAGCCGCAGAGATCAGAAAAAGAACAGTGAGTGCGAGCCTGTAAGCAAAATTATTTTTCATCAAACTTGTACACGGGATCGAAGTGTGCCTCATCACCTGCATATTCGGTGCGGTATTTTGCAATTCGAGTCCTCATCAATCGCGAAGGCCCGTCTCCCGGGCTGAGCGTCAAAACATGCTCAAACGCCATATCGGCATTTTTGAAATCGCCTTTACGGTAAAGACCCAACGCGTGTTCATACATCGCTGCAATTTCTTCCTGTTCCGGCGTGGCCAGTATCTGGCCGGATCCCAGCCGGCGTTCGTCGTGCCGGCGCTCTCCATGCCACAACATCACCAGAGCTTTCTTGATCTTGTTGCCGGCTGTCAGCGGTCCGCGGCGGTCCGCTGAGCGCCTTTCGAACTCCAGGCGCTTGAGTCCCATCGGTTCGTATATCGTAACGGCCTGGGATTTGCCCTTTACCTGGATCGTATCGAGCTGGCGGCACAATACCATATCCTGAACCGCCTGGAACGTCGTATCGGAAATGAGGATCGTGGTGCCGTAATACTTGTTCAACGATTCGAGCCGCGACCCCAGATTCACATTGTCGCCCATAACCGTGTAGCTCAGCCGGTTTTCCGCGCCCATGTTCCCGACTACCATCGGGCCGGTATTCAAGCCGATTCCGATTTCGAACTTTGCGCCTCCAGGCAAAACGAGGACGCCACGCAGGTCCTCAACCCCTTTGATCATTTCGAGCGCGGTGACGACTCCGCGGACGGCATGATCTTTGACTTCCAGCGGATGGCCCCAGAAACACATGACGGCATCGCCGATCAGCTTGTCCAAAGTGCCTTTGTGCGTGAAGATCAGGCCGACCATTTTGTCGAAGTATTTATTGAGGAAGTTCACGACCTCGGTCGGCGCCATCTTCTCGGAGAAGCTGGTGAAGCTCCGGATGTCGGAGAACAGCACGGTCAGTTCGCGCTTTTCTCCACCGAGTTTTAACGTATCCGGGTCGGCAATCGCCTGCTCGATAACATTCGGATCGAGATAGTACTGGAAGGCGGATTTGGTCCGCTTCTTCTCGCGTTCTTCGGTGAAGTACTTATAGGAAATCAGGCTTGCGCTGGTGACGACAAGCGACAAGCCCGGATAGATGAAGCTGAGGACCCAGTGCCATCGAAGAAATGTCCAGTAGTTCACGCCAGTGAAAGCGGCGAGAAATATACCTACAAGAAGGACGCTGCGGCTGGCATTAAGTCTGGGAAGATAGGCGCCCGCGATCAAACCAAAAAGGAGGATGATCGCCAGATCGATGACTTTAGCGAATTTGTCGCGATAGAGATACCGTCCGTGAAGGACGTTATCTATGAAATTGGCATGGAGTTCGACGCCTGGAAGAACTGTGTCGAATGGTGTTGCCACTACGTCGTTCAAGCCGACTGTCGGAGCTCCAATCAAGACTATTTTGTTTTTGAAGACCTCTGGTGCGACAATTCCTTCCATCACATCGATCATCGAGACTGTTTGATAGGTTCCGTGAGGTCCGCTGTAATCAAGCATCACGCGGCCGAAGTCATCCGTCGGGACCGTGTAGTTGGCCACCTGAATATCCTGAATGTGCCCGTTGTCCTGGTAATTGATCAAAATCGACGATGGGGAGTTCAGGTACTGCCGCAGCATCTGGAGGTCGAGTGAAGGGTAAAGCCGGCCGCCGTACTCCACGATTTGCGGCTGATAGCGCAGACGGCCTTCAGCGTCGGGATGGAAATTGGCAAAACCAAACGAAACCGCTGCCGCCGTCAATTCCGGGAGGTTCTTCTTGACGGTTTCGGCCAGATAAAAATTAGTATCAGGAGCGCCGCCGGGGCGGGGATTCTCGACAGCGAAAATCTGTTTCCCATCCGCGAACAGTTTTTGCATGCCCGCATCGAGTTCCGCTGTGGGCCGCTTCGGACCTTGCGCGGTTTTCAGGTTCAGGATCAAACCCAGTACCACCGAGTTCGCCGAACGAATGGCATCCGCAAATTTGGTATCGTTTGAAAGGTCGCTGACGTCCACATCGTCGAACGCGATATCAAAGCCGATCACCTTGGGTTTGCTCTCGGCGAGTTTTGTGATCAGTGTCGCAAAGTTGCTGCGCTGAAAGACGCGAGCGGAACCCAGTTTGTCCAGGGTCTTGTCGTCGAGACCAACAATAACGACGTCATTTCCGCCGGGCCTGGGCCCGCGGGCATGAAATTTCGCGTCCAGCCAACGCATGTCGAGGCTGGTCAAGAAACCCGAATCATTCAGGTCGAGCCGATTTACTGCCAGCCATGCAAACGCAATGGTCAACACCAATGCCAATAGTGCGGGTATACGTTTCTTCAGAGATGCGGAGAGAATGCTGTTGGCCATCGAATTTGTTGAAAGGCGGCAGGTTACGTTAAAGGCGGCGTTCGGTCAAGGTTGTTATACTTTGAGTTGTCCAGCACAGCCATGAACCCTACCCTCGAAGCCAAGCTGAAGCAGATCCCTCCTGGGCCTGGCGTGTATCTATACAAGGACGCCTCCGGGCAGACAATATACGTCGGCAAGGCCAAATCCTTGCGGAACCGGGTGCGGACCTACTTCCAGTTATCGGCGGATTTCGACGAGCGGAAGGACCAGATGATGGATTCGATCGAGGATCTCGAATTCATCATGACGGATACCGAAGGCGAAGCGCTCGCCCTCGAAAACAACCTGATCAAGCAGCACAAACCGAAGTACAACATCCTTCTGCGAGACGATAAGACCTATCCCTACATAAAGTTAACGATAAACGAGGTCTATCCCCGGACCATGATCACCCGGCGGGTGCGAAAGGATGGCGCGGCCTACTTCGGCCCTTTTTTCCCGGCCGGCCTTGCCCGCAAGTCGCTGAAGCTGATCGAAAGGTACTTTCTTATCCGCAACTGCAACATTCAAATCGACGGCAAGCGTCCCCGGCCGTGCCTGCAGTACTACATTCATCGCTGCCTGGGGCCGTGCGTGGACGGTCTGACGACCTATGACCAATACCAGGAGGCGGTCAAGGACGTTCGACTGTTCCTGGAGGGCCGCAATAACGACCTGATCAAGCGGCTCGAGGTGAGGATGCAGGAAGCATCCGCCAATGAGCAGTACGAGGTGGCGGCTCACTATCGGGACGCGATCGAAACGATGGAAACGCTCGCGGAACGCCAGAAAATGGCGGTCATGGGTTATGACGATATCGACATTTTCGGATACCACCACGAAGAGAACATGGTCGCCGTTTCCGTCTTCCACATGCGTGGCGGCCGCGTCGTCGATAAGCGCGAGCTGTTCTGGGAAGATCAGGAGAATTTTGTTCCCGGCGAGTTCTTTGGGTCGGTTTTGAAGCAGTATTACGTGGATGCGCCCTTTATTCCCGTCGAGATCCATGTTCCTGCCGACTTCGAAGATCACGATTTGCTGGAGCAGTGGCTCTCGGAAAGACGAGGGAGAAAAGTCGAAATCCGAACGCCTCAACGGGGCGCCAAGCGGGAGTTGATGGATCTTGTTCACCGCAACGCCCAGCTTTCTTTCCTGCAGCGGTTTCGTGCTTCGATGCCGTCGTCGGCCACGATTTCGAACGAGGTCGAAGAGGCGCTGGATCTCCAGAAACCACCGCGCCGTATCGAGTGTTTCGATATTTCCAACCTGCAGGGCAGCGACATTGTGGCTTCAATGGTCGTCTGGGAGGAGGGGCGCATGAAGAAGTCGGATTACCGGCGATTCATCATCCGTTCGGTTTCCGGATTGCCCGACGATTTTCAAAGCATGAGGGAAGTGGTGACTCGCCGGTACAAGCGGATTCAGGAGGAAGGCTCGGCAATGCCGGATCTGGTTTTAATCGACGGCGGTATCGGGCAGTTGCATGCCGCTCAATCCGCACTGGACGAGTTGAATATAGTGGATCAGCCGCTGGCAAGCATCGCGAAAAGAGAGGAGATCATCTATATCGCCGGGCGCGAGGACGAGCCGATCATCCTGGAACGCCGTTCGGCGGTACTGCGCCTTATCCAGCAGATTCGTGATGAAAGCCATCGCTTTGCTATCACTTTTCATCGCGAGCGCCGCGGCCGCCGGACGCTGACATCGGAGTTGTCGGCAATCGAAGGAATCGGTTTGAAAACGACGCAGAAGCTGCTCAGCCACTTCGGGTCGGTGGCAAAGATCCGCGAAGCCACGGTCGACGATTTGAAGGACATCGTGACACGTCCCCAGGCCGAAGCGGTGTGGAGACACTTTCATTAGTTCTTTCTATTGGAAATTCGAGATTGGAAGTTGGAAATTGGAAATCTTCGGTACCGCAGATTTTCAATCTCCAACCTCCAATTTCGAATTTCCAATAGAAATGTATCCCTATGCTACTATGGGCCCGTATACCGAGGAGACTGACTATGAGCGAAAATAACAATGGCACGAGCGACAAGTTCCTGTTTTTCATGGCAGGTGCGGGGATTGGCGCTGTCCTTGCGCTGCTGTTAGCGCCCAAGTCCGGGCGCGAAACCCGCGAGCTCATCACGCGTACGGCAACGGACAGCCGCGATTTCGTTACCAACAAGGTAACGGAGGGGCGGAATATGGTCGAAGAGAAGGGCCGGAGGATCGGCGACGACTTCACCAGCTTTCTGGACAAGAGCAAAGAGGCGGTCCAACGCCAAAAAGAGCAATTGAGTGCTGCGTTCGAAGCCGGTAAGCAGGCTTACCGCGACGAGAAGGGACTCCCGAACGAGTAGGAGGACGGATTGGACACCCTGCTGACATTTTTCGTAGCTGTAACGGCCATCGCTTTCGTAGTTCAAGCCTTTTGCATGGTTTCAATCATGCTCAACTTCAAGCGGCTCTCGGGCCGTCTCGAACGGTTCATGACCGAGGTGAAAGAGCTGATGGTCCCGGTGCGGACCATCTCTGAAAATCTCCGTGTCGCTTCCGGCAACCTGGTCGATATCGGACTGTCCGCGCGGGATCAGTTTCGTCGCGTCGAGGCGATGGTTACCACGACCGGCGAAGCCCTGGCCGTCCAACTCGAGCGATTTGATCGCGTCAGTCAGAACGTGATTGACCGCATCAATGAGACGACGGAAATCCTTCAGGAATCCGTTGTTCGACCCGCCCGGGAAGTGGCCGCTCTGGCGAAGGGGCTCACGGGTTTCGGCTCCTTCTTTTTTAAAAGAGGCCGCAGCACCGTCGATCAAGCGCGTCAGGACGAAGAGTTATTCATCTAGGGCATAGCCTTTAAGTAATGGAGATAGCCCTCTTCCCCCTGCCGAATCTCGTGCTGTTCCCGAACATCGTCGTCCCGCTTCACATATTCGAAGAGCGCTACAAATCGATGATCAACGGCTGCATCGATCGCGATGAAGCGTTCGGCCTGGTTCTTTTCCGTGCCGGCGCCGAAGCTGAAAACGAGCAATCGATTCATCGCGTCGGCGTGAGCGCGCGCGTGGTCGAGGTGGAACGCCTTCAGGAAGGCCGCCTGAATATTCTCTGCGAAGGCGAGTCCAGATTCCGCATTCATCGCTTTACACAGCAGGTACCGTTCTGGAAGGGGGCAGTCGACTTCTTCGACGATGATCAGATCCGGTCCACCGAGTCGCTCTACGACCAGGTTGCGGAATTGTATCGGGGTGTGGCCGCACTCAGCGCGAAACTCAGTGGTTCCGAAGCGGCCGAACTTGCTCTTCCCGAGTCCGCGACGGATTTGTCTTTTATGGTCAGCTATGTCCTCGACATCGAATCCGAAGAAAAACAGAAGCTGCTCGAAATGACTTCAACTGCGGAACGCCTCCGGATGCTGATTGCGTACCTCACCGAGACGCTGCAAAAACTGGAGCAACATCAAACCCGCAAAGACGCCACCGAAAAAGTCCGGGGGAATGGGGACCTCGGCAAGCCTCACAAAGGGAACTGACGCCAGAGGCCTGCTTCACTTTTTCAATATTCGAACTCTCGCTGTGAAGTGCCGCCCCGACGAATCGGCCAATGACATGAAGGTCGGCGAATTGACGTTATTGTCCACAAATCGCGGGTTGAATCGATTGAACAGGTTGGTCGCGCCAATACGGAAGGCCATTCGCTTCCCGTTGGCAAACGGGATGGTGATTTCCTTTTCGATGCCGGCATTCGTGACGAAAAACGACGGCAGCTGCTGACTGTTGTAGCCGTTCACAACGTGGTTGAGATCATCGACCTCCGTGAATGGAAAACCGGAACGCGCTTCAACTGAAAACGACACCATCAAGTGGGTCGGCAGCGGAAAGTAGCCCCAGCCTACCAGACGATGCCGCGCATCCCATCCCACAGGCACTTCGCCGAAAGATTCAACCGCGGGATCCGGAAAATCAATCGAAAGCGACGGCCGCGACCTGGCGTTGGAATACGTGTACGAGCCCAGCAGGTGCAGGTTGGTTTTGATCGGCCTGTCGATGCCGATTTCGACCGCCCGGTAATCGGATGCGCCGGAATTATTGAAGATCATATCGAAGCCGCCGGCGTTCGGTTGCGCGGCCAGCCGGACCTGGTCCCGGCCGTTGCGCTGGATGTACTCGATGCGTGAAACCCATCGTGGCGCCCATTCGTTTTCCCATTCGACATTCCACTGGACGTCCGCAGGATTACGCAGTCCAGGGCTGACAAGAACAGATGTCGCCGACGGAGCCGGAGTGGGGACTCCGTTGGTGTAACTTGTGGTCAGCCTCCGTTGCAGGTTCGGCAGTTCGAGATTCAGGAGCGCGAGGTTGTCGTAAAACAGGCCAACGCCGCCGCTCAGCTTCGATCGCGGTGTTCCGAACGGCAGGAATGAAAATGCCGCGCGCGGTCCCACATTGTTTCGTCCTGTAACGCGCTCGCGGTCATACCTCAGGCCGACTTCAGTCTGGAATTTGCTGTTGAAGACCACCCGATCCTGCATGAATGCGCCGTATTCCTGATTGTGTACGTCGGTAAAATTCGCTCCACTGAACATCACGGTTTGCTGGATATTGCCGTCGGCGTCCAGAAGCGTGAACGGACGCCGGTCCAGCTGCAGACTCGAATCCACCCAATCGAACTCCCCTCCTGCTTTCAAGCGGTGGGTGATGCCCCCGGTTTGCTTGTCCCAGGCCACGGTCTGGGCACCGTGAAGGCGTTCGGAACGAGTGCGCTGATCCTGGAAATAGTTACCCGACCATATTTGTGGCTGTGCCTCAAGAGGCTGAGTTCCTTTTGCGAGGTCGCTGTCGCGGCCGCGCGTGAGCTGGATGGTAGTTTCGAACAATTTGCCGGCAACGACGTGCCTGTTCGAAACGCCCAGTGTGAAGCCGCGGCGATGGAAATTGGTCGTGGCGTCCTCCGGGCGGATCACACTGAGCCCCTCATTGCTGTTATAGGCGCCATTGTGAAGAAATTCCATCGTCAGCACATGCGATTCTTTAAGATTCCACTGAAACTTCAACAGCTGGTCGACCGCGGTTTGAGTCATTCGCATGTCTGCCGCGCGAACGTCATTCAGGTAGCTGTTGTTGTAGCGCAGAGTGCCGGAGTACATGAACCACAGTTTGTGCTGCAGCAGCGGTCCGGAAACCAGAAGGCGCGGCGAAAAGTCCGAGAGCGATTTCACGCGGAAATCCCACCCTGGAATAAAGTCCGTTGCATTGAAGCGGTATTTATCTCCGATGAACTGGCTGTGTACATTGACCACTCCGCCGGAAGCTTTCCCGAATTCTGCGGAATAGTTCGAAAGGTTCAAGTCCACGCTCTCGATGGAATCGATGGGAATATTCGAGCCCAGTCCGCCCGCAGCGGAGTCGGTCAGGTACAGACCGTCCATTTGATATCGAACCTGGTCCGGCCGCGATCCGTTGATGTGAAGGTCGTTATTGTTGTCGCGTATGACCCCGGGCATCAGCGCGACGGCGCTCAGGAAATTCTGCCGCCCGGTGTATGGAATACTTTGAATTATTTCGTTGGTGACGACCTCCTGCGGTGACACAGAATCCACATTGATGGGTTCGGGCCGCGCGACGACGTCTACTTCCTGCGTCACCTTTTCCGCGGCAGCCAGCGTGAACTCGACGGTTTTGCTGGACTCCAGTCTGACTTCGCTCGAGGTTTCGAAAAAGCCCTGCAGTTGTACCTTGATGATATAGGTTCCAAATGTAAGGCGGTCGAACCGGAAGGTGCCGTCCGGCGTCGTATCGGCAACCCAAGTCTTCTGCTGGGTGGGTTCCTCGAGCCGCACATGAGCCCCGGGTACCGGCTTCGCATTGGTGTCGAACACGACCCCCGTCAGTGAAAGGGTGTCGGTCTGCGCCGACAAAGAAGGAAGAAACCACAAGAAGCACAGGAGGCACCAGAAAAGTCGAATAGTCCCTGTGCTTCTTGTGGTTCCTTCCCCTTTGTCCGGCATGGCTAAGGCTGCACGAATTCCCCCCGTGGAAGCACTCCGAGTTGCCGCGCCACAGGGAACCGGCCATAGGCCTGGGTCTTCCAATTCTCAAATACTGCAGGAATTCCGTCACCCTGAGCAGCGTCGGCATTGTTCATAACGTGAAAGTGAAGGTGGGGTTCAGGAGAATCGCCGGAATTTCCAACCTCGCCAAGGACATCGCCCGCCTTGACATGAGCACCTTTCTTGACGGCGATGGTAAAGGGTTTGAGGTGCGCATAGTAACCGAATTGATTATTGCCGTGATCGATAATGACGACGTTTCCGCTGGGCGTCGTCAGATTGGTCGTTTCGCCGGGAACATTCTCCGCGACATCGCTGCGCACCATGACGATTGTTCCATCCTGGGCGGCAAGAACCTTCCTTCCGTACGCGTAATAGTCGGCGTTGCTCTTGCCATCCCGCTGGTAGCTCTTGCCATTCGCTCCTATTTGCAGAAAATCGTAGGCATAAGCCTCGGCCAGAAATCTCTTGTGCGCGTCGAGGTAGCTGTGTTCGGCTGCCACGTACCACGTTCCGTCGAAAGGCAATCTTCCCGAGAATGCGGCGGCCCGCCGGAGCTGGACGGAAGTTTTTTTTGAGGTTTCTGTGCCTCCTGATTTGTAGTCCGCTTCGATCAGGAGATTTTCGCCCACAAACCCCTTCGGGAAATCCATGAAGACATCGGAGATCGCTTTCCGCTCCGCCGCGGCCAGAATCAACGTCTGTTTGGCAGTCGGTTCGATCCGCCTTCGATCGATGGCGCTATCGAACAGATCCATCAAAGCAGGGCCGGAGTACTGGCCCGAGAAGAGAACTCCCCGGGAGTTCACCATATCGAACCGGACCCATTGGATCTCCATCGGCGCCTTGGACTGATTCTCAAGAACAACATGAAAGAACGTCCGCTCCATCGGAACGATGTTGCCCGCCAATGACTCCACGTACACTGCATCGGGCCGGACAGCAATGTCGAGATCCTGCGCAAAAGCAGGCACAGCGAGGAAGAGACTCAATAGCAAGGCGCGCATTGTGACTTGAAGGCTAAGACAAAGAAGTGTAAAAAAGCAACGGGGAGTGGATATGCAAACAATCAGACTGTTGTTCAAGGTCTTGTGGTCCCCTGCAGAATCGATGTTTCTTCTTTCGAAGAAACCGAGAGTGCTGGTTCCCATGTTGTTTTTGTGTGCGTTTTCGTTTGTTGCGGGAACCGTCATGGTGATGAAGGTGGATATGGCGGAGTTGACGATCCGGGCCCTCGAACGTTCACCCCAGGGCGCAACCCTTTCCGACCAGCAGAAAGACTTGATGCGTCAGCAGATGAATTCGCCGGTGCTGAAAAGCTTTACATTTGTTTCCACAGCTATCGGTCCGCTCCTGATCGTTTTTTGCGTGACAGCGATTTATTTCGTGCTTTTCACAATTGCCGGGCGGGAGGGCGGCTTCAAGAGCTTTCTGTCCATCACCACATTTGCATTTATCCCGTTGGCCGTCCGGCAGGCGGCAGGCGTGTTCAGCGTTTTTTTAATCCCTCCTTCCTCTTTGATGCTGGACGAGCTTGGCAGCCTGAGTCCCGCTGTCTTCCTCGATCGTGACAGGCTGTCGCCCGTCGTCTTCGCAGCCGTGAATATGATCGATTTGGTAACCATCTGGATCCTGATCCTGTTGGTTATCGGATACGGTTTTGTTGCCAGAAAGAGCCTGTCGAAGGGCGCACGCGCGGCCTGTGTCATCGGTGTTTTCCTGGCCTATGCCGCCTTCCGGCTGGCGTTTGCTGCTTTTCGCGGGATCTGAAACGGTTTGATCAATCGGCCTGGATGCCGTAATCCAGAAGCTTTTTGTAGAGGCTTTTGCGGGAGATTCCCAGCATGTGCGCGGCAAGGCTCTTATTGCCCTTGCTTTTAGCGATGGCATTGATGATGAGCTGGCGCTCCGCTTCCTTCAGAGTGTAAACGTGATCGCCCAGGGCGTCCGTACTCGCCGGGGAGCTGCTTTCCAGAATGCGTTCAGGCAAGTCCGAAAGGTGAACGACGGCGGACTTGCTGTAAGCAAGCAGCATTTCCACCAGATTCTCCAGTTCACGGACATTTCCCGGCCATGAATACTTTATCAGCGCATCCATCGCCGCGGGTTCGATGCTGGTTACCGTTTTGTTATAACCCTTCTCGTGCTTCCGGAAGAAATGCTCGACCAGAAGCGGGACGTCCTCCGCCCGCTCGCGCAGCGGCGGTATGTGAATCGTGATGACGCTCAGCCGGTAGTAGAGATCTTTGCGGACGGCGCCCGAATCCAGCGACTCACGAACCGGTTTGTTCGTCGCCGCGATGACGCGGACATCGATCGGGATTTCGTGGGTGTCGCCCAGGCGCCGGATCGTTCGTTCCTGAAGCACCCGCATCAGTTTCACCTGCAGCTCCGGCGACATTTCCATGACTTCATCAAGAAACATGGTTCCGCCGTTCGCAGCGCAGAAGAGCCCCTCGGAGTCTCCGATTGCGCCCGTGAACGCGCCTTTTTTGTATCCGAACAGCTCGCTTTCGATCAGGTCCTTCGGCAAGGCGCCGCAATTGACCGCGACGAACGGCGCATCATGTTTGAAAGTATTGTAGTGAATGCCGCGCGCGACCAGTTCCTTCCCTGTTCCGCTCTCGCCGGTAATCAGGACGGTGGCGCGGTTACCGCATGCCGCGGACATCTTGTCTTGAATTGTCTGCATCAGCGAACCCTTGCCGATGACGTTCTCGAAGCTGTATTTCCCCTGCAGTTCGGCGGTCAGGCGGTCGACTTTTTCTTCGAGTTGCTTCTTTTCAATGGCGCGCTGGATCAGAAGATTCAGCTCTTCATGGTCGAGAGGCTTCTGGATGTAATGCGAGGCGCCGAGTTGCATGGCTTCGACGGCGGTT
>DASXLG010000173.1 GCA_036496425.1 Terriglobia bacterium
ATCATCTTGTCTTCCGGCCTCATCGACCAGCCGGTTGCCGTTCCATGGTGGAATGGACTGCAGTTGCGTCTAACCACCTACAACGGACCTTCCCGGCCCTGATTCTTAGGCGAATGGTGTGCCGTGGAAATTCAGGCTAGCGATGGTTTCGCGCAAGGCAGCGCGATCGTCATAGCAGTATGGCTTCACATTCGCCGCGGTCCCATTTTTCGAGAGTTGTGAGAGATGCCGTCCCATTTCGTTAGCCAGCCCTGGGTGAACCATTCGAGTTAATTCGAAATATTGCGGTATTCTGTCAACTCGGCATGAAATGTCGGGGTATGGCGGTTTGGTACTTCTCACACTTCGCCGATTCAACGCGATACCCGAAGCAATTGCGAATCGGTAGAACACCGCACGTTCGTTAAGACTCTTGTTTCGCTTCATCGCCTATCTCGGGCGTCGGCCCAACGGGTTAACGATGAGCCTCGCGGTTTCTGCGGCGGCTCCATCGTTTTGTTGGGCGGCCCTTGATAGGCGGACTTCTTAGGTTCGGATTGCCTGCCATTGTTGAGCCCTCTCACGCAAGGCCTTCACTTGTATCGGCCAGTCATGCAGGGTCGCTGGGTCGAAGTCCGCACCATTCGGCCAAACCAGCGTGTGAACCTCGGAGTCGACTCTAACTGCATTAAAGAAGTTCACGTCGTTAAGGGGCGAGTACAGTTCACCCGATAGGACAGGCCGGAAGTCAATTGTCTGCATCGTGTCATCGTCAAAGCCAACCCTCAGTGTGTAGGCTGCCACGATCTCGAAACCGACAACGCGATAAATCGGATGGCTCATTTCTCTATTGTCGCGGTTCAATGGCTGTCGGTGCCCTTCCTTGTTGCAATGTTTCCCAATCCGCCATTAATTCCTGCTGGTGCAGTTTGGTTCCCAAAACCGATTGCGAACCCCCAAATCTCTTTGGCTAATTCCCAAAACCGATTGGGAGAATCGATAGGCCGTGTCGCGGGCGGTTTAATGCGGCATTGCATTATTCAGAGCTCTGCTGATCTTCCTTCTCCCACTGTTTCTGAATCTGGCGGTTCCGGCGGCGGCGCGCGACGATCGCGAGGAGAGCAAGCATGGTTATGGCCAACCAGAGTGTTGTCGACGCGGTGAGAACCGGAACCCACGACGTCCAGATGCGTTGCCGGCGCCAGAATTGAGATTCCGCGCTGGATGCCGGGATGCCCGTAACGTCCATGAATGCGGTATCGAATGAGGCCCCCTGCTGCATGCGCGCGAGAATGGTTTTGGCAGACGCCGGGCCATAGGACTGCAGTAGATCGTGGATGAAGGCGCCGGCCAACGCGTAAGCACGGATCTGATCGTCCTGCGAACCTGAAAATAGAGCGTCCAGCTGACGAAGATCCGTTTCTCCTCCCTTCACCAACTGATAAAACAGTTCGGTCTGATCCTGGAAGCGGCGCTCGCGTTCAACCTCCATGGCCAATCCTTCATTAAACCAGCGAGGCACCCGGCCGCCGCCCGATGCACGCGCGATCAGCACGTGCGCGAGTTCATGGCGCAGCACATCTTCGAGAGTGTTATCGGGATAGCCTGGCGAACGAGCTGGGAAGAGAACAACGAGACTCGATTCACCAACCGCAAATCCCGCAATCCAGGGTTGAACACTATGGGCGACGACGGAGCTTTCGGGAACCAGCTCGACCCGAACCGGCAACCCGGGGCCGGAGCCCAGGAATTGAAAAATGTCGGCAAACCGGCCTGGCGGGATCGCTTGCAACCGATCCCGGACCGCCGCGAGCTCCGGAGGCGATTCGATCTGCAGAGTCGGGAGTTCCACCGCTGGAACACCCGACGCAAACAGCCAAAGGAATAAGACCAGCCCCTGCATGGTGCAGCCTTCAGCCTGGGCGAGTGTGGACCAATTTGCAACCCCAAGGAAGTGAACAATCGTTTCGCGCGCCTGTAGGCGTCCGCGTCAGCTCCGAATCGCCAGAGGAATGGATGATCCATCTGCCCGGCGCCACGTCGTTCGGAATTCCGAATCGTAGGTCCATTAATTTCAGTTTCCGATTCCGTGTGGACAGCGCCGCCAGGTATCCGTCGGTCCAGTTTACAGGTTGTCTGTTCGGTCGACCGTTTGTCCAGTCGGCAAAGCGCAAATGCCTGGCGTTGTATTTCTATTTTATCGACCCCGACTTCAGCGGCAAGGCGGGGATCAGGAATGCGTTCGGGATTCCACCATCGAGGGTGGCCAGTCTGGCATCGTGCTGTTGCGCGAGTTCTACCAGGTGAGCGTCGATTGTCCGGGAAGCCTGATGGCACCACGCTGGAAAGTCTTTCGCCGGCAGGTCGTCAGCCAGGAACGAGTGCCGGGCGCCCAAGGATTTCAACATGCCCGCCAGAGTAGCGCTTGCCTCATTCACGCTGACGAGAGCCCTTGTTCGCTGCACTGAGACTCTCACGAAACCGAGCTGTGGGATTGCAGACGTCATCAGGTTTACCGACTTATTTTTCTTGGCGGAAGCGATCCATGTGACCGTCCGTTCATGATCGACATGATCAGACCAACCCCAAGCGACCAGAACATTTACATCCAGAAGATATCTCACGGAAAATCGGATAGGATCTGACGCACCGACTCCGTCGTCAGTGGAGGTTGATTTTCCGGAGCCGCAAAGATCATGGCGCCAGTCCGTGGGCATCGCACCCGCCGAGGCTTACGCACAGCGGGCATCGGAGCGCCGGCCCGCAGCCGCAGATACTCCGAGACGCTGATCCCTTCCTTTTTGGCCTGGGACCGGATCATTCGCGCCTCTTCAACCGTCACTTTGAACGTAATCGTCGGCATGAGTAATACGGTATTACCTGAAATGCGTCCTGTCAACTTTGCGGAATTCCGGGACAGACACCGAACTATTCGCTTCGCGAATTCGGTGTCTGTCCCAGAATTCCCAGAATTCATTTCGGCCACGGGCTTTTCATTCCCTCAACGCGCACTGAAAAGGCATACTTTTGTGCAGAACCCGGTTTGGGCCTGAGATACGCCCGTAGTCCCCTCAAAACACGCCACTTCTTGGAATCGAATAATGCCATTACAATAAATATTATCTTAAACCCGGGCGGCGGATTTCCTGTCCAAACTATATGATGGAACGGACCTTATCAGCTTCAATACCGATGACCGCCATGAATCACGACCAGGATGCGGAACTCGTCGAACGATATCTGACGGGAGACACGGCTGCTTTCGACGAAATCATGATCCGGTATGAGCGCCAGATCTACCGCATCTGTTACAGGTTCGTCGAGAATCGCGACGACGCGATGGATCTGGCACAGGAAGTATTTATAAAGGCATTCGAACATCTGGCGACCTTCCGGCGCGAATCCAGTTTGAAAACGTGGTTATACCGGATTGCAATGAATCATTGCATCAACCACGTCAAAAAGCATTGCCAGGAATTCGTCGAAGTTACCGAATATACCGGAACTGTCCGCTCATCGGCGCAAGCTCAACTCGAAGACAGCGAGCAGCGCGCCCACTTTCGCCGTATGGTGAAGTTGTTGCCGCCCAAGCAAAAGGCGATACTGGAACTGCGGATCAACGAACAGTTGAGCTATGAAGAAATCGCGAAGATTTCTGGCCGCTCGATTTCAACGATCAAGGCGAGCGTATTTTTTGCACTGGAAAAACTGCGGAAACTGGTAAAAGATCCGAATCTGAAGAGAGCCCGTTAATCGGTCAGGAACTTTATGTCAGGGCATTTAAAAACACAGGACTTCGTGAACCTGATGGAGGATGCAGTACCTTTTACAAAGCATCAGGCTCACATCGACGCTTGCCGGTCTTGCTGCGCCACATGGCAGGCGATGAAGTCGCTCAGGACAGAAGTCGAATCGATGGATAACGATATCCCTGAACCGGATTGGGCACAATTCCGCGCCTCGATGCGGGATCAGCTCCTGTCCCGCTCGATTCAACGCCAATCCGCCGTGCGCCGGTGGACCGGCTGGACGATCCGGCCGGCTTTGGCCTGGGCGTTATCGCTGGTTCTCGCCGTTGGAATTCCGACGGGCGCATTTTTGTGGCATTTACAGAAGGAAAACGCCGCCCCGAGCAAAACATTGACGCTGCAAACATTGCCTGCGGCTGAACTGATCGATGCGGGAACCGAAAAGACCGTTTTCGACGATGTGGTCGATCTCAGCGATACGGAGCAGGCGCAGTTTCAGCAGATGCTCGAAGCGGCACAAAGAGGAACTCCGCGTCTCCAATGAAAACGGCCGCTCTTTTTGCCATTGCGCTCGTCATCCTGCCGGGCGTGAGCGGTCTATCGCAGCGACGGAAGCAGGCACCCAGGATCGAAGATTCCGTTGTGACCTTCTACGTCAGCGAGTTTCAGCGCGTTGTGAACGTCAATCCGGACGTCTTCGCAAAAATCCTGCCGATCATCCAGGAGTTTATCCAGACACGGTTTGACATCAGCGCGCGCAGGCAGGAAACCTTGCAGCAACTCCGCATGCTGGTAAACCGGCCCAAGAGCAGCGATGAAGATATCAAGAGAACCATTCGCGACCTGGCGAAGGCGGATACCGACATTGAGGCAAACCAGGAGCGCTTTCTCAGCAACATCGATCCGCTCCTGACGCCGCGCCAACAGGGACGCGTCCGGATATTCCAGCAGGTTGCAGATCAGCGGATGCGGCAGATGTTGAACAGCGTCCGGAAAGCCCCTTCAGTCAACCAATAGAATCTGCAGATCGCTCAAATTTGTTTGCGTCGGTCCGGTCACAATCAGGTCGCCGGTCGCTTTGAGGAAGTTCGACGAGTCGTTGCTGCGCAGAAACTTGAGCGGCATGAGACCGAGATCGACCGCGCGCGAACAGGTCAATTGATCGACGATCCCTCCGGCGGCGCTCGTCGGGCCATCAGTGCCGTCCGATGCGACACTGGCGAAACAAGCCGAACTGGTTGAAGCCTGCGCCGCCATGGCAATCGCCCAGGCGAGCGCCATTTCCTGGTTGCGGCCGCCCACACCATGTCCCCGGACCGTCACTGTGGTTTCGCCTGCCGCTAAGACACAGGCCGGCGCCGGAATCGGATTCCCGCTTCGGCCGATCTCCTGGGCAATCGCCGCAAAGAACCCGCCGACGTCCTTCGCCTCACCTTCAATCCCGGTGCCGAGGATCATCGTGTTGAATCGCAGTTCGCGCGCCTTCTCGACAGCGGCGTCGATGAGCAGGCGGTTATTCGCAATGATGTGATTGTCGACATGTTTGAATACGGCGTCACCGGGCTTCGGCGTCTCCGGAATCCGGCCATGTGCTCCTTCCTGCAGCCGTTCACGAACCGGCTCCGCAACGTCGACGCCATAGTTCTGAATGATCGCCAATGCATCCGAAAAGGACGTGGTGTCCGGCGCCGTGGGCCCGGAGGCGATGAAGTCGAGTGGATCTCCGATCACGTCCGAAATGATCAGCGACACCACATGCGCAGGAGCCGCCCAGCGGGCGAGTTGGCCGCCTTTCATTTCCGAAAGATGCTTTCGAACCGCGTTGAGCTCGCGGATCGTCGCGCCGGCGCGAAGCAGCAGATGAGTGACTTCCTGCTTCTCCTCGAGCGTGATTCCATCCGCGGGCGCCGGCCACAGCGCCGAACCTCCGCCGGACAGCAGGCAGAGGACGATATCATCCTTCGTCAGTCCCTTGAGCAACTCGTGTGTTTCCTTGACCGCGCGCATGCCGGCAGCGTCCGGGATCGGATGCCCGGCTTCAACCAGCCGGATTCGCTCCAGCGGCAGCGCATGCCCGTATTTTGTGACGACGATACCACCTGAAACGTAGCTTCCGGCGATCTCTTCAATCGTCTGCGCCATCTTCGCGCCGGCTTTACCTGCGCCGATCACGATCAGCTTGCCGCGAATCGGAATGTGTTTCTCGCCGATCGACAGCACACCACCGTCGACCTGCACAATATTCCGGATGCAGGTGGAAGGATTTGCCGCCTTCAGCGCCGCTTCCCAGATCAACCGCGCCGATTGACGAAGTTCTTTCGTGGTCATGGATTATTTGGTTGTGGCCTGCACGTTCTTTGCAATCGCAGCGCGCATCTCTTCGACGTGAGCTCGATCGGCGGCGTTGGGGTTATGTGTCAGATAGGCATCCAAATGCTCCAGAACTTCCGGCCATCTTTCCTGCCTCGCGTATACATTCGCAAGCATCAGACGGCCCGCCCACAGCTTGGGATCGATAGCGATCGACTTTTTGAACGCATTCTCCGCCTCTTCGAAAAAAGCCGATCTGTAGTTGGCCTGCCCCAGAATGAAATATGCCTTAGCCGAGCGGGGATTCAGCTTGACTGCCTGTTCCAAAGCATCCAATGCCTGATCGAGCACCCTGCCGGCGGCTCGTGGATCCTCTTTCTGGGCGGCGGCTTCTTCGAGGTAGAGCGTACCGAGGTTCAGAAGAGGCAATTCGGATTTCGGGTTCAGCGCGCCACTGCTCTTGAATTCCCGCTCTGCATCGCCATGCCGTTTCGCGGAAAGATAGAGGATTCCGAGGTTGTTGTGGGCATGAAAGAAATTCGGAGCAAGAACGATCGCCTCCTCCAGCAGCCTGATAGCGCTTTCCGTCCGTCCCTTTTGTTTTTCCTCGATCGCCTTTTCATAGTCCTGTACCGCTTTTTTGGGCAGGCTGTCCTTCATTTGCGAGATGTCGACAGTATCAGGATCTGCCGCATCGAGGCCTGCGGGCCGGTCAATGCCCCGCACAGCGGGTTTTGAAAGGAATATCGTTACGCTGTTGTCGCCGACAGCGCTGAAAGCATCGATGCTCTGGCTGACAGGTTCGTAGCCCTCAAGATTGATCAAGACGTAATACCGGCCCGGTCCGAGACTGCGAAATTCAAAATTGCCCCCGGCATCCGCGAACGTCGTCGAGGCAAGCTGGCCAGTGGCCCTCTCCAGCCGCACCTCGATCCGCAGATCCGGATCGTTGTGATCCCCGGTGATGACCCTTCCGTGCACGGTCAGAATCTCTGCGCGTTTCGGCTGGGTCTGAGTGGTTTGGCTGTAAGCGACATTGCCGGCCAGACAAGTGAGCGCTGCAAGCAGACATGCTTTCTGAAGCATTCGGACCTCGATGGGATCTTCCGGGTTATACCATAAACCTTTTTTCGGACGTCTTTGATTCTGCAAAACAGGTTTTAGCCGCAGATGACGCAGATGACGCAGATGGGGCGCATTCTAAGCCGTCTTCTTGCGCCCCATCTGCGTCATCCGCGTCATCTGCGGCTAAACAAACTTTGTGCTTCTTGTGGTTCCTTCCGCTTTTCATGCACACTAGCGGAGTCATGAAAACGGCGCTGGGCATGGTTTTGATCAGCGAAGACGAGATACGGCGCAGGATTGCGGACCTGGGCCGGCAGATTTCAAAGGACTTCGACGCCCGCAGCGTGACACTGGTCGGCATCCTCAAAGGCAGCTTCATTTTTCTGGCCGATCTGATCCGGGCGATTGCGCAGGACGTTCCGGTCGAAGTCGATTTTATGGCGGTGTCGAGCTATGGAGACGCAACAACCACATCAGGAACGATTCACATTGAGAAGGACCTTGGGATCTCCATTGCCGGCAAAGACGTCATTATTGTTGAGGACATCGTGGATACCGGCCTCACGCTGCTCCACGTTTACAATATTCTTTCAGCCCGGGGAGCGCGTTCTCTCCGGGTGGCGACACTGCTCGAAAAACCGGGCAATTCGAAGTACGACAAACCGCTGGATTATGTAGGCTTCAAGATCGAGAACAAGTTTGTCGTCGGTTTCGGTCTTGATTTCGCGCAACGCTACCGCAATCTTTCCGATATTCGGGTACTGAATGAAATCTGATTTTGGCCGTTACATCGACCACACTTTGCTTCGTCCGATCGGAACCGCCACCGATATCCGGAGGCTCTGCACGGAAGCCATCGAATATGGCATGGCAGCGGTCTGCATATTTCCCTCGTATGTCCCGATTGCGCGCGATCTCCTGAAGACTTCCCGCGTCAAAATCGCCACTGTGATTGCATTCCCTTTCGGCGTCACGTTTACCGAAATTAAAGAAGCCGAAATGCGGGCCAGCGCAGCCCGCGGGGCCGACGAGATGGACTTCGTCATTAATATTGCCGCTTTGAAATCCGGCGACGACAAATCCATCGAGGAAGAAATGCACTATCTGATTGCCAAAGCCAGAACGCTCGGCGTGCACACGAAATTCATCATCGAAACCGCCTATTTGACCGACGACGAAAAAGTGCGCACCTGCAAGATCGCGAACCGGGTGAAACCGGATTTCATGAAGACCTCCACGGGTTACGGACCTTCGGGCGCGACCGTCGAAGATGTCCGCCTCATGAGGTCGAATCTGCTTCCAGAAATTCAAATCAAAGCGGCGGGCGGTATCCGCAACTATGCTGAAGCCCAGCAGATGCTGCAGGCGGGCGCATCCCGCCTTGGGACCAGCGCCGGAATCAAGATCCTGGAAGAGGCCGCAGCCAGATGAAACCGGATCCAGCCACAGCAGTTGCCGGCTCCGACGCCCGGCGCTTCGTATCGACTCTGGTCGAGATCAATCACGAGATCACCTCGATTCTCGATCTCGACGAGCTGTTGAAGAAAATTGCGGAGCTGACGAATCGGATCGTACCCTACGAGATCTTCGCGATATTTCTCGTTGACGACGACAAACAGGAACTGTACCTCCGCTTTGCGATCGGACATCCTCCCGATGTCGTAAAGAATCTGCGGATCAAAGTGGGTGACGGCGTCACCGGCACGGCGGCAATGGAACGTACGACTGTCGTGGTGGACGACGTCCGAAAATATCCTCGATACATCGAGGCGGTGAAGAGTGCCCGCTCGGAACTCGCCGTTCCGCTGGTGAGCCAGAATCGCGTGGTCGGCGTCCTCGATATCGAAAGTCCCGAGCCCGGCTATTTCCGCGAGGATCAGGTCAAGCTTCTGAACCTTCTCGCCAGCCAGATCGCGATCGCCATCGAAAACGCGCGCGTTTACGAGAGCGAACGGCGCAACCGTGAATTGCTGGCGCTGTTATATGACATCAGTCTCGATATGGGTTCCACGCTGGAAATCGACGAACTGGTGCACAAAATTGCCGCGGCCGTTAAGCAGAAGATCAACTACCACACGTTTTCGATCTTCCTTCTCGATGAGAAGCAGAACCTCCTGCGGCCGAAGTTCGTCATTCGTTCCAACGAACGTGAAAACCAGAAGCTCGTGTTACCCCTGGGAACGGGACTCATCGGGACAGCCGCGAAAATGAATGTCCCGCTTCGCATCGCCGACGTGACGCAGGATCCGCGATATCTCAATGTCCATACGGAAACACGCTCGGAACTTGTCGTTCCGCTGACGTCGAAGGGTCAAGTCGTCGGCATCGTCGATCTGGAGAGCACCAAGCCCGGATATTTCACGGAATATCACGAACGATTTTTGATGACTCTCGCGTCCCGGATCGCTTCGGCCCTGGTGAATGCGGAACTCTATGCGCGCGTGGCGGACAACGAAAGCCGGCTCGGCCGCGAAATGAAAATCGCCAGGGAAATTCAGCGTCAGCTGATGCCGGACGAACTCCCGCACGTTGCTCCTTTGCAATTGGCGGTACTTTTCAAATCCGTTGCGCAGCTCGGAGGCGATCTTTACGACTGGATCGAGTTCGATGACGGCCGTCTTGCGATCGTAGTAGGCGATGTCGCCGGAAAGGGCGCGCCGGCGGCATTGTATGGAGCGCTATCGAGCGGCGTGATCCGGACCAGAGCCGGAAGGAAGTATCCGCCGGGCCAGATGCTCGAACTGGTCAACAAAACCCTCCATCAACGGCCGGTTGAAGGTCAATTTGTTGCAGTCACCTATGCCATCTATGAGCCTGTTACACGATCGATCACTCTTGCGAATTCAGGTCTCCCCTACCCTCTGCTGGTGCGAGCCGGACAGCCGACATACCTCGATGTTGCAGGCGTTCCTCTCGGGCTGTTTCCGGACTCGAAATATGAGGAAAGCTCGCTGCAGCTCCAGAGCGGCGACATTCTCGTGTTCTACTCCGATGGAGTGATCGAGATGCGAAATGACGCCGATGAAGAGTTTGGACTTAAACGGCTCGCCGAAGCAGTGCGTCTGCACCATGAGAAATCCGCCGACGAAATCGTGAAGGGGGTCAGCGCTGCCCTCGCGGATTTTATCGGACGCGTCCGCCCTCACGACGACAGGACTATGATTGTCATCAAACTGGGAACATAAGAAATTTAGCCGCAGATGACGCGGATGACGCAGATGGGGCGCAAAAACGAACTTTTGAGGCGCCCCATCCGCGTCATCTGCGGCTAAAAACAGTTTGCTTGCGGCATAGCCGCGCTATGCCTTTTGTGGCTAATTCAACTGTCCAAGTACGGAGACCATTTCGTTATGGATGCTGCCGTTTGAAGCGACGATCTCTTTGTCATACGGCGAAAATGCGCCCCCGCCGAAGTTCGTCACCGTGCCTCCGGCCTCCTCTACAATAACGACACCGGCAGCCGTATCCCATGGATGCAGGTCCATCTCCCAGAAGCCGTCAACGCGCCCGAGCGCAATGTAGCAGAGGTCTAATGCCGCGGAACCGCCGCGGCGCACAGCCTGGCTTTCGATCAGGAAGGCGCGAAACTGGCTCATCGCCGTGTCCATCTTTTCACGGACACCATAAGAAAACCCGGTCATGATCAGCGCATCGGAAAGCCGGTTGGCGTCCGAAACGCGGATCGGCCGGCCGTTCACGAAGGCGCCCGAACCACGCCCGGCGCTGAACATTTCGTCGCGCCAGGGATCATAGACCGCCCCGCACAATATTTTTCCGTCCTGCTCAAATCCGATCGAAACGCAGAAGAACGGATATTGATGCGCGAAGTTCGTCGTCCCGTCGAGTGGATCAATGATCCATTTCGCGGCGCCGCCCGCGGTGGCGCCCGATTCTTCGGCCAGAATGGCATGATCCGGATAGTGCTCGCGAATGCGCCGGATGATCAGGGCCTCCGACTCCTTGTCGGCCGCCGTGACGAGATTGGCGCGGCCTTTGAGTTCAACGTGCTTCTCGCGATTCATATAGTGTTTCAGCACACCGCCGGCTTCGCGCGCAAGTTCAATTGCAAAATCTAAATGTTCCACTATTTGTTCTGGCTGTTCGAGGTCGTGAGTGAGGTAATCCGGTCCAGCACCTTCATGTAGCCTTCTTCCATGGCAAGGACCATGAATGCCGGATCGGTTTTAATCTTGTCGAATTCCGTGAACCCTTCATCCAGCGCCCTGTTCAGGTAGGAAATCGCCCGCTCCTTGTCACCCTGAGCCGCGTAGATTTTCGCGAAGTAGAAGCTGACCGCGGGATCTCCGCGGCGCGATGTCTGGATCAGCGTCCCGAAGCCACTGGCCTTTTCAAGGACCTTCGGATCCAGCTGGAGAGCCTGCTGGAGAGACTTCTGCGCCTCGTCATACTTCTTCATATCGAAGAGGCAGAAGGCCTTATTCAGCATCACGGTGGGAGAGTCGGGCCGGATCTTGAGTGCCTTCTCGTATTGCGACAAAGCGTTGTCGTATCGCTGGCGGGCATACTCGACGGTGCCGATATTATTGAGCACCTCGAGAAAGTACGGATTCTGTTTCAACGCCTCGCGGTAGTACCGCTCGGCCGCGTTGAGCTGCTGGGCCTGATGGTAGACGAGGCCGAGGCGATTCAGAGTGCTCGCGTTGTAGCGGTCGATTGCGATCGCTTTCTGATACTCGGCGATCGCCTCCTCGTACATCTTTCGGGCGAAATACGAATCACCGCGCTGCTCGTGCAGAGTCGCTTCGCTCAATTCCTTCGCCGGCATGAGAATCTGCATCTGCAGCAGATCCCCTTCTCTCATTTCGATCAATTCTGAACTCTTCGGACCGATTTCGTCCGCAACCACTCGGGCGTTTCTGGTATTTTCGTGGGCATACCGCGCGGCGTGGAGGTTGGTTCGCATAACCGCATTGTCGGGACTCTTTTCGATTGCGCGGCGCACCTCACGCTCGGCATCGCTGAACTTCCGCTGCGTGTAGTACAAAGCGGCGAGATTGTTCAGGAGGTTCGGATTTTCCGGCTGCAACTTTAACCCGTTCCTGTACGCGGTTTCGGCCGCGCGGAGCTGGTTGGCTAAATGGTAGGAAATGCCGAGCCGGTTGTAGATTACCGCGTCGCGCTGGGCCGCTGGAATCTTTGCGTACGCGTTCGCTGCGTCCGCATACTGGTTCTGATCATACTTCTCATTACCGGACGCAGCCTGTCCGAAAGCAGTTCCGGCAAGCAGAAGAACGACCGCAATGAGGCGCGCCATATGGCTCTGGATTTTACAGCAGTTTCACTCTATGTCGTCGCGGGCTTTGTGCACCTGCATTTCAATGTAGAAATGCAACAAATTTCAATGATGCAATGGTGCAATAAATTCCCCCTGATGTGCGGCGCTACAGCACTTTCGCCCGTAACTCCCGGGCCTTGTCGCGCAACTGGGCGGCCCGCTCGAAGTCGAACTTCTTGGCCGCATCGCGCATTTCAGTCTCAAGCTTTGCAATCAGTTCCGCGAGTTTCTCGGGATCTTCGGGCAGGACTTCGGATACTTCTACTTCCGGCACAGGCACGTAGTCGCCTTCGGCGATGGCAACCAGCGTCATATCGACCGGCTTGATGATGCTTTCCGGCGTTATATTGTTTTCCTGGTTGTACCGCACCTGAATCTCGCGGCGTCGATTTGTTTCATCGATCGCGCGCTTCATGGAGTCGGTCATCGTATCCGCATACAGAATCGCGCGGCCATTGATGTGCCGGGCCGCGCGCCCCATCGTTTGAATGAGAGAATCGCCCGACCGGAGGAAGCCTTCCTTGTCCGCATCCAGGATCGCCACCAGCGAAACTTCCGGCAGATCCAGACCTTCACGCAGAAGATTGATGCCGATCAGCACGTCGAACTCACCGCGGCGCAAGCCACGGAGAATTTTAATCCGGTCCAGGGTTTCGATTTCCGAATGCAGGTACCGGCACTTCACGCCGACTTCGGTGTAATACTCGGCAAGATCTTCCGACATGCGCTTGGTCAGGGTCGTTACCAGCACGCGCTCGTTCTTTTCAGCGCGCAGCCGGATCTCATGGAGAAGGTCATCGATCTGGCCGCGGACCGGGCGGACTTCGACCTCGGGATCGGTAAGGCCCGTCGGCCGGATCACCTGCTCTACGACCACGCCGCCGGTTTTCGTCAGTTCATAGGGACCGGGAGTAGCGGAAACATAGACGATCTGATTGGTCCGCCGTTCGAACTCGTCGAACGTCAGAGGCCGGTTGTCCATCGCGGACGGAAGCCGGAAGCCGTACTCCACCAGATTCTCCTTACGCGAGCGGTCGCCGTGGTACATGCCGCGAAGCTGCGGCATCGTCTGGTGGCTCTCGTCGATGAACATCAAAGAGTCCTGCGGAAGGTAGTCGAGCAAGGTCGGCGGAGGCTGCCCCGGCAGGCGTCCGGTAAAGTGCCGCGAATAATTCTCGATACCGTGGCAATAACCGATTTCCTTCACCATCTCCAGATCAAACAACGTGCGCTGATGCACGCGCTGAGCTTCCAGCAGACGGCCCTGATTTTCGAGAAGCACCTCCCAGCCGGCAAGCTCGGCTTTGATCGTGTCGACAGCCTGTTCGATGCGAGGGCGCGGCATCACGAAGTGACTCTTCGGGTAGACGGTCAGGCGATCGAGAACCTGCAGCTCATCGCCCGTCAACGGATCGAACGTGCCGAGCTTGTCGACTTCATCGCCCCACAGCTCGATTCGAAAACCCGTGTTCTCGTAGGTCGGGTGGACTTCGATAGTGTCGCCGCGGACCCGGAATGTGCCGCGCCGGAAATCCAGGTCGTTGCGCTCGTAGAGAATCTCGACCAGCTTGGTCAGAATCTCGCGGCGCGTGATCCGCTGGCCTCGCTCGAGCATCAACAACATGCCGTAATACGCCTCGGGCGAGCCCAGGCCGTAAATGCACGAGACGGAAGCCACGATCACCACATCGCGCCGCTCGAATAACGAACGGGTTGCGGACAGGCGCATCCGATCGATCTCGTCGTTGATCGTGGATTCCTTTTCGATGTAAGTGTCGGTCGAGGCGATGTACGCCTCCGGCTGGTAGTAGTCGTAGTAACTGACAAAGTACTCGACGGCATTCTGCGGAAAGAACCCACGAAACTCGTGATACAGCTGGGCCGCCAGCGTCTTGTTGTGGGCAAGTACGATCGTGGGCCGGTTCAACCGGTCGATCACTTTCGCCATCGTAAAGGTTTTCCCCGAGCCGGTTACGCCGAGCAGCACCTGATGCTTTTCGCCATCCCCCAGGCCCCGCACCAGTTGCTCGATGGCGGTTGTCTGATCGCCGCGGGGCGCATAGGAAGAGACCAGCTTGAAGTCCATAACCGATCCATTGTAACGCACAAAGGAGAGTGGTTTTCATCGCCAACATTGATACCGTTGACGCCGCAGAATCAGCATCTTATAGTTCCCCACGCTATGCGCGGAATGACCATGCGTGCGGTGCTTCCAGTGTTCTCGATCGATGCTCTGTTTCGCAAGGTTCCGCCGTATTGATTGGCAAAGTCACCGCGAGCAGATAAGATCCGGTTCCACGGAGGCAAAGCGATGAAATCGATGCATTTTAGAATCCTCCTGGCGTGCATTCTGATGATGACCGCAGCCGGTCTCGTCCTCGCCAAGGAAGACGGCCAGACAGCAAAGAAAGGCATGGTGCAGCACATCAAGATTCACGGCAAAGCGCTGGAGGGAAATCTCGAAGGCGAAACCGCGGATCCCGACGTCACCATCTACCTGCCGCCGGATTACGAGACCAGCAAAAAGGCCCGATATCCTGTCATCTATCTCCTGCACGGCTACAGCGGAACCGACGCGACATGGACCGGCCGCATTGCAAACGTTCCCGAGGCCATGGATCGCGATATCGCAGCCAACACTTCGCGCGGAATGATCGTCGTTATGCCGAATGCGAACACCAAGTACGGCGGAAGTATGTATTCGAATTCCGTCACTACCGGGAACTGGGAGTCCTACATCGCCGAAGACCTTGTTTCATATATGGACAAAAACTATCGGACGATTCCCGATCGGATGAGCCGCGGCATCGCGGGCCATTCGATGGGCGGCTACGGCGCGGTCCGCATCGCGATGAAACGTCCGGACGTGTTTTCAAGCCTCTACATCTTGAGCGCCTGCTGCCTCATGAACAATCCTGGCGGGGGCGGCAACCGCGGCGCAGCTCCGCGCGGGGACGGTGCTCGAGGAGCAACTCCTCGTGTAGAAACGCCGGCCGCTGGCGCGAATCGTGGCGCCGCACCTCGCGGTGGCGCCGGCAACCGCGGCGGAGGCGGGTTTGCCAATGTTCAATTCGCCGAAGCCGCCGCCTGGTCGCCGAACCCCGGGAATCCACCGAACTACTACGACCTCCCAACGAAAGACGGACAGCCGCAACCGCTCATCGTGGCGAAATGGGTCGCGAACTCGCCGCTCGCCATGCTGGACCAATACGTCGGGAATCTGAAGAAGTTCCACGCCATCGCCGGCGATGTCGGAACGTCCGACAGCCTGATGGCTTCAAACAAGCAGCTCGAAGAGGCGTTTACGAACTTCGGGATCCATCACAAGTTCGAAACCTATGATGGCGATCACACGAATCACGTAAAAGACCGGATTGAGATGAGTGTATTGCCCTTCTTTTCACAGAGCTTGATTTTCAAGAAGTAAAACTGACCGCAGATGACGCCAGTTTTTTAAAGGTTCGCGAGAACGCTGCGCGGTTTGTACAACTCGGACAGGTACCTCAGTTCATCCGTTTCCAGTTTGACCGTCAGCGCCTTCAGCGCATCCTCGAGGTGTCCTTGCTTGCTCGCGCCGATAATCGGCGCTGTGATGCCGGGCTGCTGCAGCACCCATGCCAGCGCCACCTGAGCGTTGTTCAATCCGCGTTTGGCCGCGATCTCTGTAACACGGTCAACGATTGCAAAATCTTCAGTCCGATAATACTGGCGGCGCGAAAACTCGTCGGTTTTGGCGCGGACGGTTTCGCCGTAGTCTTCCTTGCGGCGGTTCCCGACCACAAAACCTCGCGCGAGCGGGCTGAACGGCGTGACTGCAATGCCTTCGGCGCGGCAGAGCGGCAGCATCTCACGTTCTTCCTCGCGATAAATCAGGTTGTAATAATTCTGCATCGTAGTGAAGCGCGCGGCGCCGAGGCGGTCGGACGCCGCCAGCATTTTCATGAACTGCCACGCGTACATGGCGGAAGCGCCGATATACAGGGCCTTACCCGCCCGAACGACATCATCCAGGGCGCGGAGCGTCTCATCGATCGGGGTCGACACATCGAACCGGTGAATCTGATACAGGTCGACGTAGTCCGTTCCCAGCCGCCGCAGACTGTTATCGATCGAGTGCATGATGTGCTTGCGCGAGAGCCCGCGGCTGTTCGGGTCCTCGCTCATCGGCATATAAACCTTCGTCGCAATGACGACGCGGTCCCGCCCCGGCCCGAAATCCTTCAAAGCGCGGCCGAGAACTTCTTCGCTCTTCCCTGCCGAATACATGTCGGCTGTATCGAAGTAATTGATGCCGTATTCCACGGCCTTTCGGATGAATGGCCGCGCCTCTTCCTCTTCGAGCACCCACGGCCGCCACTGCTTCGAGCCATAGGTCATCGCACCCAGGCAGAGGCGCGAAACTTTCAATCCTGTCGGTCCGAGATTGACGTATTCCATAGGCGAAAAAGTCTAGCATCAGATTATGAAAACTTCAGAAACTCTTCATAATCAGGGAGCGGTATTTCACATAAAATGACACCGCAGGAGGCCGACAAAGCCTGGCCATCTTCATTATTGGTATCTCAACGATAAGCGCGCTCAATAAGCCGCGAAGGAAGGCGGAATCGTCGACTGATTCCACGGAAAGGACATACGTGCGATTTGCAAAAGTAGCTTCGGTATTTTTATTTATAGCAACGATCAGCCTCTCTTCGGCGGGCGCGCAAGCGCCACAACGAACGGCGGCGCCTGCGCGCCGCGCCGCGCCGGCTGCAGCCACTGCTGCTCGCCCCGTCGCGACTCTGGCTCAATTGATGAAGGGCATCCTGTATCCCAACGCGAACGTGATCTTCTTTGTTCAGGACAAAGACCCGGCCAAAATCAAGCCGGCGCCGGACCCGTCGTTGTCCCCCGATCCGCTGGCCAGCACCTATGGCGGATGGGAAGCTGTCGAAAACAGCGGGCTGGCTCTGTACGAAGCCGCAAATCTTCTGATGGAACCCGGCCGGAAATGCTCCAACGGCAAAGCCGTGCCGATTACGAACGCGGATTGGCCCAAGCTGGTTCAGGGCCTGCGGGACGCCGGACTCGCCGTGCAGAAAGCAGCGCAGGCGAAAAATCAGGACCAGATTCTGGACGTGGCGGACAAGATGACAACCGCTTGCTCGAATTGCCACGACAAATATCGGGAGAAACCCACGATTGCCGCGAGGTGCCAGTAAACCGGCAATTGCCGTTCAGTTCGGGTTAATAGATCAGATTCGGTCCAAAATCCGGCTTTCCACCGGCCTGGATGGTATTGATCCAGGTATCGAGTCTGGAGGATCCCATAGCCCAGAAACTCTTGCACGACCTGAGGTACTCCACCACGGCGTCGCGTTCGCCTTTCTCAAGTAATTCGCTGGCCAGGGTAAAGTTCGGACCGAACGAGTTCAGTACGGGGCCGCCAGTGGTTTTTCCGGCTTCGATCAGATCTCTGGCAGCCAGCTGGACATTACCTCGACGGAGGGCGACGAGGCCCCGAACGATATTGCCGTCGTGAATCGCCGTGCCGGCATTCCAGCCGTCGCCGGCCGAGGCAAGGAGCTCGTCGGCATAGACGTCGGCTTTATCGAAAGCCCCGGCCGTGACTGCGGCTTTGGCGAGTTGAGGCAACAGAAAGTCCCGTTCCATTCCGGCTCTGCCGGTGGCATCTTGTTCGAGGTCTGCGAGTGTCTGCTCCGGTGTCCGCGGAAAGCGGCTTTGGATTTGCTGGATACGCTGTTGCGCGGCAATTTCCTGATTCGTATCCAGGTCGACCTGCCTGATGGGTTTCGAGAAGTCCATGAGATCCACAGACGTTTCTGTATATGCGGATACCGGCCGGCCGCCACGCAGGACGGGCTGAAAGGTCCAGCGCTTTACAGCATCGATTGCGGGTTGACGCAGGATCTCCGGTCCCGTCAACGCCTCTGCGGCGGAGACCAGGCCCTGAGTATTGAGCGTAATCAGGACCTGCACCGTTCCCTGGATGCCTTTGTCCTTTGCGGCTTGAGGCCAATCGGGTTCCTCACGATGAATCGGGCTCAGGAATGGGACATACGCCTGCGGCTCACCCGGCTTCGGAGGCAACGGGGCCGCCGCGATGTCCTCCTTGCCGGGATCCACTTCCCTGGCATCGGCGGGCGGAACGAAGACGAATAAGGAAGCCTGAAGCCGCTCGTTCAACTTGAGCGCCCGCTTGACCGATTTTGTTTCCATTGTCGAGCCTTCCCCCGGCCCGTCCAGCATTTTGCCGGACACGCTTCGCTGCAGCGCAATCCCGGTCTCTTTGTCGATCCATGTCACATAGACCGCGTCTTGAATCTGCATACCGTCCAGGGATCCCTTGGCGAGGTGGCTTTCCACGACCCAGCATTCACGCGGCATCCCGTCGACGTCTTTCCTTTCCGAACGCCGGGTGACGGCGTTGGCCAGGATTTGCGATGGATCGCCGGTCAGTTGGGAGTCCAACGCCTCCAACACGGGCGCGTTCCCCGGAACCTTGGAGTATTGGTTTCGTCCCGGGGTATACGTCCATGTTTTGTCGCCATCGAAAATCAATAACGAGTCGATGTCGGCCGCAAGTTTCGTCTGGATACGCAACTTGCCGGGATTGAGAGCCTGGACCTCCACTTTCATCACGGGCACGGTGACGCCGACGCCGAAAAACGTTGCCTGCATCGTGGTCTCTTCGGTGTACGAATAACTAACGAGACTCTGGAACGCCTGGGGTTCACGCTCGAGCAGGTTTCTGCCGTCGGGCAACGTCTGTGCGGATACCGGTAACAGCGACAACAGGAACAACAGGAACAAAGACATCAGCCGCATGGGAATGCTCCTTATCTGGCCGGAAAGAATCCGACGCTGACAAACACTTCACGTTGTGTTAAAGCCGGCGGAAATGCGTATTGCCGTACAGAATCGAGAGCGGCCTGATCCAATCGGCGGTCGGAGGATGTGGAAACTTCTTCTTCCAGAACTGCGCCCGCCGGAGAGAGAGCCGCGTGAACGATTACCATTTGAATCGAGCCGTCTGCAAAGTTGTTGGGCGCGCTGATTACGAATCGCGGGCCGGCTGCGAGAGTGGTGCCGCGTGTATAGGCGGCCGTTTGCGGCGAAGGTACGTCTTCGCTATTTGCGTCCGAGACGGCGATTTGCGCGCCGAGTACTTCAAGACCGTCCACGGAGGCCGTAATCTGGTCCGGGACGAACCGTCCATGGAAATCACTTCTTCCATAGTGGTAAGAAAAGTAGGTTCCAGGAGCGGGTGAGAGGACGTCCAGTAAACCGGACGCGTTATCAAGGCAGTATTCCTGCTCGCTCCACGAACGCGCGGCAGACCCGGGGCCTGCTTCACCATTAACGAGGACACAGTTCAGGGACTTTCCATTCCAATGTGCGATGGCGGTTCGAATCCTGGTGCCCGGCGGGAAACGAACCGGCCAGAAAAGGGCATCTCTCAACATGTGCACGCGTAACGGAACCGACGTCACCGGCTGCTCATCGAAACCCGTTTGCCCGTTTCCGATCCGCACCTGTGAGTAGCCTGCAAGACTTGCCGTCCAGCGCCAGCGCGCACCCGATAGCCAGGTCTCCGATAGCGTGCCCGGGCCGGCGTAATTCACTTCGCCGCTGGCCTGAAACGTCGCGTCGATCCGGAATGGTGGTGTTGATGCCAGATGCATGTCGCTGTTCTGGCGTGCATGCTCCAGCAGAGACAAAGCGGCAGCGCGTTCGGCTGGAGTTGAGGCTGCCTGGATCGATACCATTACGGGCTCTTGGGCATCGGGCGGTACCGAACCTGAGCCTGTGCGGCCGGTCTGATCGGCGTGCACGGCAGCCGTAGCCCGAGGGAACAGCTGCGGCGAGGGTTGCTCCGCGGCGGCGCTCACATTAAAAACTGGTTGCTTGGTTTCCGATGGCGACGCGATCCGCTGGAATTGGGGGCTTCCGACGAGAGGGAACGTACTGAAAGAAAGCCATCCGGCGGCGCCCATGGCGGCCGCGGCCACGGCATAAGACGAAACCAGTCTCGGTCTGGAGACCGGAGTGTCTTTGAGCAGAAAGTGCATGCGCTGCGTCAAATGCCGGCGGCGCAGGAAAAGAGGCGCCGCCGCGAGGTCCAGCGTCTGGCGCGAGCGCGCAATCGTAAGCAGCGCCTGGATGTAGGATTCCCGCGCCGACGTGAGACGTACGGCCTCCGCGTCAACCAGTTGTTCGCGGGCAAGCCGGGTTTGCGCCAGCAGCCACCAGATTCCAGGACTGAACCAGAGCAACGTGCCGGCAAGCTCTTCGAGAAGAGTTACCAGCCAATCGTTGCGCCGGACATGCAGCAGTTCATGTGTTGCAATACCGCACTGAGCCTCCTCGTCCAGTCCATGAAAGGATTCCGGCAGCAAGACCACGGGGCAGAAGAGCCCCAGCATTACGGGACCGGAGACATCCGCGGAAACGCAGAACATAGCATCGGCATGTGTCAGCGCGGCTGCGGCCCCCACGGTCTCAGGTACCGGATAGAGAGGCGTTGCCCCGATGCGGTATCCGCGGATTTTCCACAAACCTGCGAGCAGCCAGCTAAATCTTGCAAGTGTTCCAACTGCGAGAATTCCAAGCCAGAAGCGTTCAGTCGGAATTCTTTGCCGGAGCGGCGGCACGGGTACGGGCGCCTGCCCTAATGGGCGGGCGGGCACAGCGGATGGTTGATCTGAAGTCGACGAATCCGCCGTGGAGTCCGCTGCCTCTTTCGTCGTATGGTTGTTTTCCACAATCAAGATGTTGGCGTGCTTCCAGGGCTGCAAAAACGGCAGCACCAGGCACACGGCCAGCATCAGATGAGAATATGCAAGCTGGGTTCGCGGATGGCGCAAACGGATTAATGCGGGTAGCAGGGCAGCAGCCAGTGAGATCACGATCACTTGCTCCGCCCAGGGACGCAGGTTGTGCAGAATAGCGTCCACCATCGTCATTTCTTTTTGCGCCGGTCCTTCATGAGTTTTTCCAGCTCCGCAAGTTCTTTCGGATCCGTCTTCGGATCCTCAAGCAGGTGTACAAGCAGCGGCGTTGCGGAACCACCGAACACACGGTGGACGAATTCCCGGACCATCGAACGGACCACCTGTTGTTGCGGCTTCGCCGGACTGTAGACATACGCACGGTCTCCGGCGGTTCTCTTCAAATGCCCTTTCTGCTCGAGAATCCCCATCATGGTGAGCACAGTGGTGTATGCGATCTTGCGTTGTGCGGCGAGGTCCAGATATACCTCGCGAACAGTGGCCTCGCCTCGCTGCCAGACAACTTTCAGAATCTCGAGTTCCTGATCCGTGGGAACCGTTTTCTTTGGTTTCATCGAAGTGACTAATAAATTAGTCTATGCATCTCGCGGCTGTCAAGCGAAAGAGGCGCGCTTCCATGTGAACAACGATCTCGTCTTCTGCGGGTTCGATTTCCGGCAGATGTGCATGAATCAGCGCGGTCATAGACCGCGCCTGCAGCAAATGTCGTGATAGCCTTAGACCGCATGACAAGTTTGAGTCGCACGAGCAGAACCCTGATCCTTGTGAGGCACGGCCTCACCGACTGGAATGTCGAGCGGCGCTACCAGGGCCGGTTCGACATACCTTTAAACGCTGCCGGGCGAGCTCAGGCCGAAACGCTGAAAGAACAATTGAAGAGCATTCCCTTCGATCACCTGTATTCGAGTCCGCTGCGGCGGGCACTGGAAACAGCGAGCATCATCGCCGGCGGCCAAACGATCGAGTGCGACGATCGGCTGGCGGAAATCGATCATGGTGTGTGGCAGGGTAAAACGCATGACGAGATCGCTGCACTTTGGCCGCGCGATTGGCAAACCTGGAACACGGATCCCGGCAACTTCACTCCCCCCGGCGGCGAGAGTGTCAGCGATCTGCGGTCACGCGTGAACGCCTTCATTGGCGACATGCAAGGTGAAGCGATCTTATGCGTTTCGCATGGCGTCGTGATCCAGACATTTCTGTCCACCGTCTCCGGTGCGGTCACATCCGCGCAGCAGGTTCCTTCCAACGGTTCCCTGCAAATCCTTCAGCTGGACGAAATCCATGGGTAACCCCGCGCATGACCTTGTGCCGATAAACACAGGGCACGGTAAAGGTAAGACCACAGCGGCGCCTGGGGTCGCCGTTCGCCCAGAAAGGAATTGATTACTGATTCAGTTTGCGCTAACTTCCGATCCGTTATCGATGGCCTGATGTCAGGCCTTAAAAGGGAATCCGGTGGAAATCCGGAACTGTCCCGCAGCGGTGAGCAGGAACGACCGCCGTTTTCAATGCACTGGTTCACGCCAGGTGAACTGGGAAGCAACGGCCAGTAGGATAGTGTGAAGCCTGCAAGTCCGAAGACCTGTCGATGACCGGCCATGCGGCCGTTCAACATTTTAGCCTTCGAGCAAAGGGCTGGATGCATATCAAAAGCCTCCGGATTTGTTTTGTATGCGAAGGCTCCGTCAAGGAGTACTTCATGCGTTTTTCCTATCGGCTGCTGCTCACGGTTCTTTTATTCGCAGTAGGCGCGCAATCGTCTCAAGCCGCGGGCGTCATCCGCGGAGTGGTGTCCGACCCTTTAGGCGCCCGGGTTCCCGCGGCGATCGTCACACTTCTTAGCAATGGAATCACGATCGGAAAGGTGACCACGGACGGAACCGGCTCATTCCGATTCTCGGCTGTGAATCCTGGACTCTGTCAACTTGAGGTCGTCGCCCAGGGTTTTGAATCTTTTGAGAGTTCCACGGTAACGGTCGGCGATACCCCGGTGGACGTCGACGTTCACCTGCAACTCGGCGCGCTCCGTCAAGACGTTGTCGTCACCGCAACAGGATCGGAAACACCGGTGGATGAAACCGGCGCATCGGTCAGCCTGTTTGGCGGCGGGGACATCGAAGCACAGAACAAACTCGATGTCCTCGAGGACATCCGCCAGATTCCCGGCGCTCAGATTACCCAAACCGGCCAACGTGGCGGCATCGCACATCTGTACATACGCGGCGGCGAATCATCCTTCAACAAAGTCCTGATCGATGGCGTTCCAGCCAACTATATCGGCGGTTCATTCGATTTCGCGCAGCTCTCGAATGACAGTGTCGCGGGCGTTGAGGTCCTGCGCGGCTCGAATAGCGTGCTGTATGGCGCAGATGCCCTGGCCGGCGTCGTCAATGTGACAACACAACGCGGCTCTACGCCGAGTCCGGAAATCAAATATTCCATCGACGGTGGAAACTTTTACACGATGAAACAGGCGGCTTCGGCGGGTGGTGTGCTCCACAAGCTGGATTACTTCTCCGACTTCGCCAGATTGGACACGAAGGGAAGCTATACCAACGACTTCTTCCACAATGCAACGTATGCCGGCAACTTCGGCTATGCGTTGACCCCCACGACCCAGCTACGGGCAACGGTGAGAAAGACCTGGACCGGGCTCGGTACTCCGAACGGAATTTACCTTTACGGCATTGCCGATGACTCGTCGCAGAAGAATCAAAACACCGCCGTCAGCGCGACCTTACAAAACCAGACAACGAGCCAATGGCACAACCTGCTCCGCTTCGGCTATGGCCAATTCAACCAGGTTTACAGAAATCCAACTCCTACCGGCCAGCAGGATGCCTACGGCGATTACCTGGGCAACATGGTTAACATTCAGGGAGCAAACGGCTACAAGGCCACAGGACAGGGCATCCTCGATTACTACGGCACCTATCCCTCCATCTTAGCGCTGTATAACGCGAGGCGATCCGTTTACGAACAATCCGATTATCGTTTTTACAGAGACTGGACCGGAACATTCGGATTCCGTTACGAGCATGAAAACGGGTCCGGCCTGACGCGCGACAACTACAGCTATGTTATGGAAGCGCACGGCAGCATCGGCGGCCGGCTCTTTGTCACAGGCGGCGCGGGAATTGAAAACAACACCGTATTTGGCGTTGCAACCTCGCCTCGCATTTCACTCGCTTATGACTTGCGGAAATCGGCCAACCCGGTTTTCGGCGAAACGCGGCTGAAGGCAAATTTCGGTAAAGGAATCGAAGAGCCCAGCACAACCCAGCAGGCCTCGGAGGTATCCGCTCTGCTGACGCCTGCGCAGCGGTCTCAGTTCAGTATTAATCCGATCGGGCCGCAACGCAGCAGGACGTTCGATGCCGGTGTGAAACAAAGCTTCCGGCAGGCGCGGACCCAGGTCGAACTCACCTTTTTCAAGAACGACTTTTACGATCTGATCACATATCTCAGTCCCGCCCAGCTGGTTTCCGTCGGCGTAAGTCCTGGCGTCGTGACCGCGTTGGCCGGCTACGGAGCTTATGTCAATGCCAGTTCGACCAGTTCGAAAGGGATTGAAACACAGATTTCTACCGATTTAGGTCATAGCCTCCGCATCCAGGCCAACTACACTTACCTCGACGCGGTGGTCACGAAGGCTTTCGGTGCAACTTCGTACAACCCGGCCTTCCCGGCGATCGCAATCGGCGCTTTCTCCCCGCTCCAGGGACAACGGCCTTTCAATCGTGCACCGCACAGCGGCAGCTTAGGCCTGTTTTATATCCGGCGACAGTTTACCGGAACGATTACGGGTTCGTTTGCCGGGCGGCGTGACGACAGCACATTCCTGTACGACCAGTTTTACGGAAATACCATGTTGTTGCCGAACCGGAATCTGGACGCTGCATACCAGAAGATCGACCTGAGCGGCCGCTACGCGCTCAAACCATCGATCTCGCTTTATACAGGCGTCGAAAATCTTTTCAGCGAGCACTACATGGGGACAATCGGATTTCCGGCCGCACCGTTCACGATTCGCAGCGGCGTGACCATCACCCTTTCCGGTGAGGCCTGGAACAAAACGCACTAACCAAAGGAGCACAAACAATTGGCTGCAAGCCTGATGGTCGCCGGCACGGCATCGCACGTGGGCAAGAGTGTGGTGACGACGGCGCTGTGCCGGATCCTGCGCCAGGATGGAGTCCGCGTTGCGCCTTTCAAGTCGCAGAACATGGCGCTCAACTCGGCGGTGTGTTTTGACGGAAGCGAGATCGGGCGCGCTCAGGTTGCTCAGGCGGAGGCCGCGGGAATCGCGCCCTCCGCCGATATGAATCCGATTCTCCTCAAACCTTCCGGCAACAATCGGATGCAGGTTGTCCTTCATGGACGGGTTTACGGCACGATGACCGCCGCCGAATATTACGCCCGGAAACCTTTCTTCCTCGATGAGGCGTTGCAGAGCTTCCATCGTCTGGCCGATCGGTTCGACGTCATTGTTCTCGAAGGAGCCGGCGGCGCCGCCGAAGTGAATCTGATGGACCGCGATATCGTGAACCTGCCCTTTGCCCTCGCCGTGCGTGCTAAAGCCGTGCTCGTCGCCGATATCGACCGCGGCGGCGTGTTCGCTTCCATCGCCGGCACATTCGCGCTTCTCGACGATGAA